>CANQDB010000074.1 GCA_947591175.1 uncultured Bacilli bacterium | reverse complement strand
GATTTGCCTTAATAATTTTTTCCACAAATGTATAGTTTATGTACCATCATGATAGCTACTTGAACTTTAAGAGAGTAATTTGAAAAATATAAAAACTATGCATGAAATAAAGGAAAAAACATGTAGTTTGTATATAAACTTTGCTCACAACTTAAGAATATGGGAAAGGAGATTTATAATTTATGGGAAAAGAATGGGAGTCATCTACTCGACAGAATAGACCTAACATATTATATAGGGGGATAAGACTCGATTATAATGCTATACAAGACTTTAAGTTTACGGGTGTTGATTTAGTTGTTAATTATGACCCTATTATTGATAAAAATGGAAGACCAACTGTTAAAGATGGCAATGAATATGGTGTATATATGTCCGATAATCCAACTATGGTTGAGAATGTTTACGGTGATCTACATAATGATGGCATTCCTATTCACAAGAATATATCTATTAATAATCAATACATAATGATACCTGCAGTAGCCGTAATTTACAAAATAGATACAAAAGGTTTAGATATTAGAACCCCACGTATTACAAGTTATTTAACAGGAGATTATAATAATCATTTTAAAGGTGATGAATGGATTACTGACTCAGTCCCAGCAAGTAATTATACGTTATATCGCGTTAGAATTGGTAAAGATATTATACATGATGCCGAAGATATTGATTTGTCAAAGCATGAAGATGTATCTGAACAGGTGAAAAAGAAGTTAGAAATGCGTAAATATCGTTTAGAGACATTTGCTAATGCAATGGAGAGAATACCTTTTAATAAAAGGAACACTTTTAATTATGAGACATTAGAAATTTTAAAAACTATTTATGGTGAAGATGGCTTAAAATATATTAATGAAGAGAATATCGATACTAGTAAAAAAGATGGAATGCTAAATTATTTGACTGCTAAAACATTTAAAAAGGATGAGGCAAATATAAATTTTTCTACTTTAAAATACATTTACGATTTAAGGAAAAGAACGACTAGTTTAGATTCAATTATGGATGTTTTACAAGCTGACAAAATAAAAAACACGCAAAACAAAGAAACTCTTATAGAACGTAAAAAACAAGAAGGTGTTCCTTATAAACCGGGATATTTTGAACGCCAGGAAGAGATGTATGATAACCTTATGGAATTGTTTCTTACACGTCAAAAAAAGGATAAATTTAAACAAGAACAACACAAACAGGCTATTGGTGAAGTTGAAAGATTATTAGATTTTAAAATTACACCTAACCAATATATTTATGATGAAAACTCAAAAAACTCGAAGATTATTCCTAAAAATACCAGTACTCTTAATCTCGAGTTTGCGGATTTAAAACAAAAGATTCAAAGATTATACGATGAAAATGGAAGTTTTGATTTAAAGACTCTTCGCTCTTTACAATTAGAACTATATAAAGAATACGAAAATATGAAAAAAGATGCTCCAAGACCTGTTTCGCTTCCAGTAGAAGAAGATAAAACTGATTCAATGGAAGAAGATACTCCTAAACCTGATTTATTACCGGTAGAAGAGGAAAAAATTGATTCGGATTATAATCTCTTGGAACAACAAATGCGTGAAAAATATGGTTATGATGAAATGAGTGATGACGAACGAGAATTATTCAATCAAAAACTAGAGACTATGCTTGAACCTCATATTGATACTCCTTTAGTTGATTCACTTCAAGAATCTCAAGAAGGAGAATTTGGTCAAAGAATAATGTAATGAGTACAATACTTTAATTATAAAAACGTACCTATTATTTAAAATTAGGGCGTTTTTTTCTTTGCTATTCGACGTACAATAATATTTGAATTTCTATAATACAAGTGCTATAATTTTTTCTATAGAGAGGTTTTTGCTTATGAAGAAGAAGTTTAAAAAATGGGTAAAGAATATAAAAAATGAATGCAATTTAATAATTCATCATCCAGTAGAATATGGTACTATGGTACTTACTTGTATTAGAGAATATATTAAGAATAATGTTATATTTTTTACATATGTTGTCGCTTGTACTTTTAATGCTTTGTTATTACGTTATTTCACTATTCATACTTTTGAAAACTTATTCGATTATGCACCATTGTTTATGGATTTGGCTCTCGTTATTTTATTTGGTTCATTTTGTTATTTGTTTAAGAAAAAAAATCGTTTTTACTATTTGTTTGCAGTAACTATTTTATTGACTGCTATATGTATTATCAATTCCAGTTACTATGGCTTTTATAATTCCTTTACGTCAGTTTCTTTTTTATCAATGACAGTCTATATAGGAGATGTGGGTAATGCTGTTGTAAAACAGGTAATTCATCCTCAAGATTGGATTTACTTATGGGCTCCTTTTATGCTTTTACTAGAGTACATTATCTTAAAGAAAAAAAGATTACTTGCGGCTAAAGAGAGTGAAATAGAAATACGCAATAAGACAAAGTTTAAACATGCTTTTGGAACGGCTCTTGTTTTTGCTTTAATCTTTTGTTTCAGTTTAAACGATACAAAGATAGGACGTTTCAGTAATCAGTGGAACCGTGAATATATAGTTATGAGTTATGGTATCTATATGTATCATGTTAACGATTTGGTCCAAAGTATCGAACCTCAAATTACTTCGCTCTTTGGTTACGATAACGCGATGCGAGTTTTTAATGAATATTATGAAGATGTTCCAGATACTCCGACGACTTCTAACCAATACACTAATATATTTAAAGGTAAAAACGTTATTGCCATACACGCCGAAAGTATGCAAACAAACAACATGAGTTTGAGTTTCAATGGGGAAACACTTACGCCGAATTTAAATAAACTAGCAGAAGAAGGAATTTTCTTTAATAACTTTTATTCCCAGGTAAGTGTAGGTACATCATCAGATACCGAGTTTACTTATAATACATCGTTAATGCCTACTAATAGTGGTACGGCTTTTGTAAGTTACTTTAATAGAACCTACGTGTCAATTCCAAAACTATTGAAAGAACAAGGTTATTATACTTTTTCGATGCACGCTAATAAAGGAAACTATTGGAATCGTGATTTGATGCATCAATCGTTAGGTTACGACCATTTCTATAGTAAAGAAGAGTACGAAATAGATGAAGTTATTGGACTAGGTTTATCAGATAAATCGTTCTTTAGACAATCCGTTCAAAAACTAAAAGATATCCAGGCTCAAGGTAGGCCTTATTATGGAGTAGTTATCATGTTATCTAATCATACACCATTTGATGATGTCGATAAGTACGGTGAGTACGATGTCGATATTAAAGAAGAAGTGGTGCAAGAAGATGGTACAGTCGAGACTGTAAGTTACCCATATATGGAAGGAACTCTTTTAGGAAATTACTTTAAATCTGTACATTATGCGGATGAAGCCTTAGGTGAATTCATGGAGGAACTTGAAGCAGAAGGATTACTTGAAAATACTGTTATTGTCCTTTATGGAGACCATGATGCACGTCTTGGAATCGATGAGTATAGACGTCTTTATAATTACGATAAAGAAACTAATGGGTTGTTAGATCCAAGTGACCCTGAATACGTGCCATTCGATTATTATCAATACGAACTTAATCGTAAGGTTCCACTTATTATTTGGAGTAAGGAGACAAAAGAGAATCTTCATACAGTTGTCGATACTCCGATGGGAATGATCGACGTTATGCCGACACTTGGTAATATGTTCGGTTTCTATAATAAGTATCAACTAGGTCACGATATCTTTAGTGTGGGGGACGACAATATAATCGTTTTCCCTAACGGAAACTGGCTAAGTAATTACGTTTACTATAATTCCCAGAAAAATGAATATTTGCCACTTAAGGATAAGGCCATAAGTGAAGACTACATCGAAAAGGGTAACAATTATACTAATCGACTTTTAGAAGTTTCGAATTCTTTGATTGTTTTCGATTTAATTAAACGTAATGAAGAACTAAAGAATACTAATAATTACTATATTGACGAAAGGAATGTAAACCAGTGAAAAAGAGAAAAATTCGCCTTGATCGTGTTTTGATTGCTTTAGCTGTTGTCATTTTATTAGGTATTGCTATTTGGTTGTGTTTCTTTCCACCTGCAAAAAGTAGTGAAGGACAAAATGTTCAAGATGAAGTTGAAAGTAATATCGATAAGTACGGCTACGTGTTAAAGAAAAATCAGACCGAGTTATTTAAAAATCAGTTCAAGGAATTAGAGAACATATTAAATCAAGATCCAGTCGATGAAGAGGCTTATGCTGTGGCTCTAACTAAGTTATTTATCGAAGACTTTTATAACTTGGATAATAAGGCTACTAGTACTGATATTGGCGGAGTTCAATTTGTTCATTCGCAGGTTAGAGATAATTTTATTTTAAATGCTAGTAGTACAATGTATGCTCATGTAGAAAATAATGTTTATGGAGATCGTGTACAAACGCTTCCTAAAGTAAAAGAAGTACTTGAGGCTAATATTTCGAAAGTGAGTTTTACTTATGGTGAGACTATTGATGATGCTGCTTATGAAATAAAGGCTAAATGGTCTTATGAAGAAGACTTAGGATACGATACTGAGAAGACTTTTGTTTTCGTACATGAAGACAATAAGTTATCATTAGTTGAGATGAAATAAAATTTGAACCTTTTTTTGAGGTTCTTTTCTATAGAGGAGGATTTAAATAATGGATGAAAAATACCAAATTCTGGTTAAAAAATTGACTGAACAAAAGAAAACTATTGCAACTATGGAATCTTGTACAGGTGGTGGAGTTGTCAATCAAATTACAAATATTGAGGGTGCTAGTGAAGTTCTTCGTTTCAGTGCTGTCACTTATTCAAATGAATATAAGATTAAGTTGGGAGTTTCTGAAGAGATAATAAAAAAGTATAGTGTTTACAGTATAGAGACTGCTCATGAGATGGCTTATCATATAAGTGTTTTTGCAAATAGTACATATGGCGTCGGTATCACGGGAAAATTAAATAGGGTAGATAGAGAAAATCCTTTTGGCAAAGATAATGTAGTGTTTGTATCTATCTATGATACTATTAATGAAAAATATATAGATTTTACGGTCGTAGCAGTCTTGGCTAGTCGTAAAGAAAACAAGAATTTAGTATTGGAAACTTTAGTTGAGTATTTGCTGCAGCTTATTAATTAGAATTAAATTTTAGTGTAAAGTTTTACATTGTTTTACATCGTATTAACAAAATGGGAGTGCAAAATATAAAAATATTGTTTATAATGTAAGATAGGAGGCGTCATTTATGAACAATAACGATATTAATAATTTAGAAACTCAACCTGCAATGGCTACAAGTGTGCAAACTAGTCCTGTTTTAAATAACGAGGTTTTGGGAGCAAGTCAAGTTAATTCTCTTCCTGTTATGAATGAAGGAGCCCAAGTTTTAGAAACACCTGCTCCAACAATGGGAATACCTGATCCTTTTGCTAGTCAAGAACCTGTTTTACCTGTCGCTGAAGGAACAACTATTACACCAGTCGAGCCAGTTGTCGATAGTTTGCCAGTTGCCTCTTCACAAGAAGAAGTGACTCAAGAAATTCCTGCTACTACTGAAGTTTTAGGAGCACCTCAAGTAGCACCTGTTCAAGAAACCTTAGCTACTGCACCTGTTTTAGATACACAACCAGTTCCGACATTAGATAGTGCACCTGTACTTGAAACACCTATTGACCAAACTCCAGTTGCTGCTCCTGAAACTTTGGTTACGGCGTCAAATATAGAGGTGCCTGTCGCTCAACCATTAGAAAGTGTTCCAGTTGCAGAAACGCCTGTTGCCCCAACCCCAGTTGCTACTCCTGAAGCTTTGGTTACTGAGTCAAATGTAGAGGCGCCTGTCGCTCAAGAATTAGTTAGTGATCCTGTATTTGAACCGCCTGTTTCTCAAGAGAATGTTGCCGAACAAACTCCAGTTGTAGAAGCACCAATTCCTGTAGTAGAGACTATGTCAGTTGCTCCAGTTAATGCTAAAGTTGCTCCTGTCGAAAGTCTTGATAATCCTGTTGAAATTGTTAATCCAACACCTGTTAGTTCGGATATTACTTTATTAGAGGCTCAAGAGGCTACTCCTGTAGATACAGTAGTTCCTGAACCTGTACCACCTGTTTTTGAACAAACGACAAGACCAGATGGTTCGACATCTTTTGTTCCAGTTCAGGAAGAGCCTGCACCTTATCAAGCTCCAGTAATGCCTGAAGTTACAGAAAACTTAAATGATACCGATACTGTCCCGGTTAATTTTACCTCTGATGGTATTCCTTATCCTGCTCCTTATGATACACCATCTGATTTCGTTAAAATAATTGGTTTATTACAAAAAGACGTACCTATTCCAGAAGTTGCTTATGGTAGAGTACCAACTAATATGGATGCAACTTTAAATGCAACCCTAGAACAACTTTATCAACAAAAACGATTACCTATTGTTCAAAGACAATATGCTTTAGAAACGCCTGAAGGAGTATTTTATCCATGTGGTCCATTAGAAGCTACTCTTTATAATGAAGAAGAGTATGCTAGGGTAGTGGCTCCTAATTCTGCTAACCAGAATGCAGGACAAGCTACTTGGTGTAAAGTAGAAGCTCGTACTTATGATGATTGGTATAAGAACTCAGTAGAGGTTAATAAAGTACGTTAACTGAATTAAATTTTAAAGAGGACTTATTATTGAGTCCCTTTTATTTTGCAAATTTTTTTGTTACAATTTTTCTTGACTGGGGGGGGTGCGAATGGCTTATAATAGATATATACTAGAGGAGATTACA
>CANQDB010000073.1 GCA_947591175.1 uncultured Bacilli bacterium | reverse complement strand
AGTTATGTCATTAATGATGCCACTACTAATGTTTTTAATGAATGCAATTATGATATTAATTATTTGGGTAGGTGGACATAATGTTGATTCTGGAATAATGCAAGTAGGAGATATGATGGCTGTTATGCAATACACAATGCATATAGTAATGTCATTCTTAGTAATTTCAATTGTATCAATTATGATACCTAGAGCAATTATTTCAGCTAATAGAATTAATGAAGTTTTAGATAAAAAATTAAGTATAGTTGATAAGAAAACAGTAAAAAAATTAGATTCATCAAAGAAAGGTTTAGTCGAATTTAAAAATGTCAGTTTCCGTTATCCTGATAGTGATGAAGATGTCTTGACGGATATTACGTTTACCTCTGAACCAGGAACAACTACCGCTTTCATCGGTAGTACTGGAAGTGGTAAATCGACTCTTATCAATTTGATTCCAAGATTATATGATGTCACGAAAGGTGAAATATTAGTCGATGGCGTAAATATCAACCAAGTAACTTTACATGATTTACATGAAAAAATCGGTTTTGTTCCCCAAAAAGGAGTTCTTTTCTCAGGAACAATCGAATCCAATATTCTCTATGGTAACCCCAATGGTACTAAAGAAGAAATGGTGGAAGCGGCAAGAATTGCACAGGCCACAGACTTTATTGAAGAAAAGAAAGATAAATATGATAGCACTATTGCTCAAGGAGGTACCAATGTCTCTGGAGGACAAAAACAACGTCTTTCAATTGCAAGAGCCATCGCAACCCACCCGGAAATTTATATTTTTGACGATAGTTTTTCGGCTCTTGACTTTAAGACAGATGCTGAACTAAGAAAAGCTTTATACAAGAGTATCACTGGTAGCACAGTCTTTATCGTTGCTCAACGAGTTAGTACGATCATGCATGCCGACCAAATAGTCGTTTTAGATGAAGGTAAAGTCAAAGGTATCGGTAAACATCAGGACTTACTTAAAAATTGTCCAATTTACCGCGAGATTGCCGAAAGTCAACTTACGAAGGAGGAGTTAGATAACTAATGGAAAATAAAGATACAAATCGTAGTCCTCGTCGTAATGGACCTCCAGGTAGGAGAATGATGATGGGCGAAAAAGCTAAAGACTTCAAAGGTACGATGAAGACTTTAATAGAGTATTTAAAGGTCTATAAAGGAAGACTATTCTTAGTTGTTCTCTTCTCGATTGGAAGTGCTGTTTTTTCAATAGTTGGACCAAAAGTTTTAGGTCAAGCGACGACCGAAATATTTAATGGCCTTTTCGGTAAAGTAACAGGAACTGTTTCAGGAATTGATTTCGGAAAAATCGGAGGAATTCTTTTAACATTATTAGGACTCTACGTCATAAGTATGATTTTTTCCTATATCCAAGGTTGGATTATGGGAGGAGTTACCCAAAACTTGACGTATCGTTTAAGAAAAGATATCTCTAAAAAAATGCACCGTATCCCATTCGAATACTATGAAAGTAAAACGACAGGTGAGATTCTTTCTAGAATTACAAACGACGTCGATACGATGAGTCAAAGTTTGGATCAGAGTCTAACCCAAGTTGTGTCATCGTTCACTTTACTAATCGGTATCCTAGTGATGATGTTATCGATTAGTTCCTTGATGACGTTCGTGAGCCTCTTAGTAATCCCAATTGCTTTATTCTTAGTCTTCTTTGTCGTTAAACACTCGCAAAAGTATTTCGTTAAACAACAGGAGTATCTAGGTCACGTCAATGGCCAAGTCGAAGAAAGTTACGGTGGACACAATATCATTGCGATGTTCAATGGTGAAGAAAGAGCCTTAGAGGAATTTAAAGAAAATAACGATATTTTATATAATACAGCCTGGAAGAGTCAATTCTTTTCAGGACTCATGCACCCCGTTATTACTTTTATCGGAAATATCGGATATGTCGTCATCTCTATTTTAGGAGGCTACTTAGTAATTCAAGGCCAAATTCAAGTAGGAGACATTCAGTCCTTCACCCAGTACGTAAGACAGTTTATGAATCCGATTACGCAAGTAGCCCAAATTATGAACTTGTTACAGTCGATGGCAGCAGCTTCAGAAAGAGTATTCGAATTCTTAAATGAAAAAGAAGAAGTCGAGGATGCCAAGAATTGTAAGGATGCTTCAAAAATCGAAGGCAATGTCTCATTCGAGCATGTCAAGTTCGGTTATAAAAAAGACCAAGTTATTATTCACGATTTCAATGCTAAGGTCAAGAAAGGTCAAAAGATTGCGATTGTCGGCCCAACGGGAGCAGGTAAGACCACCATGGTTAAACTATTAATGCGGTTTTACGATGTCGATGGTGGTTCAATCAAAGTAGATGGTGAAAATATCCAGAACTATAAAAGAGATGAACTACGCGATCAATTCGGTATGGTTTTACAAGATACGTGGTTGTACTCAGATACTATTAGAGAAAATATTCGTTATGGTAAAATAGATGCCTCTAACGAAGAAGTAGAAGACGCAGCAATTGCTGCCCATGTAGATCACTTTATTAGGACTCTACCAGATGGATACGACATGATCATAAACGAAGAAAGCGACAATATCTCGCAAGGTCAAAAACAACTTTTGACCATTGCCAGGGTCATTTTAAAAGATCCAAAGATTTTAATCTTAGATGAAGCCACATCTTCAGTCGATACGAGAACCGAAATATTAATTCAACAAGCCATGGATAAGTTAATGGAAGGAAGAACTAGTTTCATTATTGCCCATCGTTTATCGACAATTAAAAATGTGGATTTAATTCTCGTTATGAAAGATGGAGACATCGTGGAACAAGGAAATCATGAGGACTTACTCAAAAAGAATGGTTTCTATTCACATCTATATCACAGTCAATTCGAAGAAGTTGGAGAGTAATCTTCAACTTTTTACGCTATTTGACAGACGCAATTTTGAATTTGCTTGACTGGGGGGGGGTATGTTTGGATTATAATGTATATATACTAGAGGAGATTACAAAAGGAAATATACTTCACGTAAAGTGAAACTTTTAAGGTTTCTATTTTTTGAAGTGTAATTGGCCTATACGCGAAAACCGCGTATATTTAAAGTATACTAGGTAATCTATAGAATAGTTTCTTTTGTAAAAACTAAAGTAGTAAAGGAGAGAAGTTTGAATGGAAGAAAAGAAAAATCAAAAGAAGAAAGTAATGATACTAGTTTTAGTATTAGGATTAGTTCTATTAACGATAGGTGGAACTTATGCCTTCTTCACTTATTCAAGACAAGGAGTAGAGGAACATGTTTTAACAACAGGATCATTATACTTTGTTTATGATGAGTTACAAGATCAAGAAGGTAATCAAATATCAATCGGTAATGCATTTCCAGTGAGTGATGAAAATGGAATTGAACAAGAGAAACCTGGAATGTTTGAGTTCGAAGTTAGAGCCAAGAATCAAGGAGTAGATATCAACTATGAGATTTATCTAACTAAAGATGAAAGTTCTACTTTACCTGAGAAAGTAGTAGATACATATTTAACAACTACTGGTAAAAAAGGAGAAAATAGTGCCGATACTCTAGTTGAACCAACTTGGGACAACAAATGGACAAAAGATAATGGAGTAACGCAATATCAATTCTTATGGAATAGTCATGTACCAGTATTAGAAGAAGGACAACAAGGAAAATCTTTATATCAAGAAAAGATACCAAGTACTAATGGAGAAGAATACTCTAAAATATTTAGATATCGTATGTGGTTAGATGAAAGTGCAAATGATGTTAATGCTAAAGGAGAATGGATCTATGGAGGAAAGAGTTTTACAGTACGAGTAAATGTTTATGCTTCAAATGAAGAACTTCCATCACCAACACCAGTAGGAGTAATGCAAAGTTGGACTTTTAATATGGAAGCTGGAAATCTAAATGAAATGTTTCCAAATACAGATTTTCACACAATAGATAAGATATTTTCTATAAGAAACATAAAGTTTGAAAACAAAATAGAAATTCCTGAAAGTGTTTCTAAAGGAAATCAATGGGATATATCTGAAAAGAAAGATAAAAGTGTTATGGCCTACATGATTCCTAATGATGAAGGAGAAACATGTCAAGATATAATGAACGAAGATGGTGGAACAATTCCATGTAATGATATAGTAATAGCCTCAAATGGGGAAACATATGGAAATCCTGATTCAAGTTGGGCTTTTTCCTGGTTTATGAGCTTAAAAAACATTGATTTTACAAATTATAATGCAAGTTTGGTTGAAGACGTTGGTGCTATGTTTTATGAGTGCGAGCAATTAATTTCATTGGATTTAGGTCTTTGGGGTCATGTTAGATTAAATAATATATCTTATGTTAATGTATATGGAGAAAGTACAGGAATGTTTGATGAGTGTACTAGTTTGACTAATGTTGGTGATTTAAGTGCTTGGGACACATCGGGTGTAACGAATATGTCTTATATGTTCCATGGGTGTAGCCAATTAAGTGATTTTAGTTTTCTTGAACATTGGGATGTTTCTAATGTAAAGAATATGGCTGATATGTTCTCTGGATGTAGCCAATTAACCACTATTACAGGAATAGAAAATTGGGATACTCCTAATGTAATGAATATGTCTTTTATGTTTGGGAACTGTAGCCAATTAACTTCTTTAGATTTAAGTAATTGGGAAACAATAAGTGTAACTGATATGTCTTCTATGTTCTATGGATGTAGCCAGTTAAGTACAATACGAGGAATAGAAAATTGGCATACCTCAAGTGTAACTGATATGGATTATATGTTCTTTGATTGTAGCGAATTATCAGACTTAAATTTAAGTGGTTGGAATACCTCAAATGTAATAGATATGTATTCTATGTTCAACGGTTGTAGCAAACTAAGTACTGTAGGAGATTTAAGTGGTTGGAATACCTCAAATGTATCGAATATAAATAATATATTCAAGGATTGTAACCAATTATCCAACTTAGATTTAAGTAGTTGGGATGTGTCTCATGTAACGAATATGGATGGAATGTTTTGGGGCTGTAGCCAATTACAGTCATTAGATTTAAGTGACTGGGATACATCAAGTGTAACTGATATGTCTGAGATGTTCTCTGGATGTAGCCAATTGATAGAATTAGATATTAGTAATTTTGACTTTTCATCTATTGATGTTATTCATAGTTCTTCTTATGAAAATATGTTTTCTAATACCAATAGTTTAATAGCCATTTATGTAAATGAAACTGAAAAAGACTTTTTGCTTCTACATATAAACGATGTTGGTTTAACTGGCAGAGAGAATCTTCTTCAAACAAAAGCATAATTATGAATTTAAAGGTTGACATTAAAATGATGTCTTCCTTTTATTTGAAAATTTCTCTTTATTTTATTGTTGTATAATTGTTTCTTTCTTAATTGGTCAGACGCGTCTGGCTAATTTATCTATAATTATTTAATTTTCTTTTTGACACGTTATTTTCTTTTTCTTTGACACATTTATTTACAGGTTTACTCCTTTTGTGATAAAATGTTATTAGAGAATAGAGGTGTATTCCTTGGCTAAGAAAAAGAAACAAAAGAGAAATCAAATAGGCTTTGGTAACCTTATTATTGGGGTCACTTTCCTTTTGTTTGTAATTATTGCTCTACGTGGTGCTCAATTATCGATGGCTAAGGAGATAGATGGCATCGACTTAAAAGAGTTTGCTTCATACCGAACGACCGCTACGGAAGTACTACCTGCTCAAAGAGGAACTATCTATGATGTAAATGGCAATATCCTTGCTCAAAATGTTTACTCTTATACGATTATTGCTTATCTTGATCCCGTTAGAACGACTGACCCTAGTAAACCAAAACATGTAGTCGATGTCGAAATGACTGCTGAAGCCTTAGCACCTTTGTTAGATATGGAAAAAGAAAAAATAGTCGAAATTCTTTCGAAGACTACTTATATAGATGCAAATGGTGAAGAAAAAAAGGTGTATCAGACCGAATTCGGTCCGAAAGGTAAAGGACTTACAGAATTAGTTAAAGATAAAATAGTAGCCCTTCAATTACCAGGAATTGACTTTATTGAATCTCAAAAGAGATATTATCCTAATGGTAACTTTTTATCTTATACCCTTGGCTATGCCAAAAGTAGTTCCGATGGAACTATTGTAGGAGAGATGGGTCTCGAGCAGTACTATGATGAAGAATTATCTGGTGTATCCGGAAGTGTGACCTATCAAAAGGATTTAAAAGGGTACCGCATTGCGAATACACCAGAGATAAGAAATGAAGCAGTCGCAGGTAAAGATATTTATTTGACAATCGATGATAACATTCAGTTCTTTATCGAACAAGCGATAAAGAATAGTGCCAGTCGTTATACTTTCGAAAGATTAAATATCGTCATAGCGGACGCTAAGACAGGTAAGATTTTAGGAATGTCTACTTATCCATCGTTTGATCCTAATGTTAGAAATATTGATAATTACCTAGATCCAATGGTATCTATTCCAATAGAGCCAGGTTCGACTATGAAAATATATTCTTATATGGCGGCTATGGAAGCAGGAGTCTACAACGGTCAAGAGACGTTTAAGTCAGGTGTTTATGTTACAAAAGATGGTACGGAAATAGGTGACCATGATCGTCGTGGTTGGGGTATGATTACGTTCGATCGAGGTTTTGCACTATCAAGTAACGTCGGAGCCTTAACGTTAGTCGATAAATATATGAGTGGTGATATGTTAAAGGATTACTACATGCGTTTAGGTTTTGGAAGTGTGACAGGAATTGAACTACCTAAAGAGTCTTCAGGAAAAGTTGCTTTTAGGT
>CANQDB010000072.1 GCA_947591175.1 uncultured Bacilli bacterium | reverse complement strand
TAAAAAAGAAAATGGAAGCCAATGGTTACAAGTTTACATCAGATACGGATACCGAAGTCATTCCTACCCTACTAGATTATTATTACAAAAAAGAAAACAATGTCTTAAAAAGTATTCAAAGATTGGAACAAGACTTAGAAGGCAGTTATGCAATCGGTATTTTAGTAGGAGACGATCCTAACCACTTATATGCCCTACGCTCGGGAAGTCCTTTGATCATCGCCCATGACGAAAGTGGTTATTTTATAGCCAGTGATGTACCTGCTATTTTAAACTATACCAATAAGTACTATTTAATCGATGAACGTGAAATTGTAAAGTTGAGTGTTAATGAAATGTCAATATTTGATAGTGATTTGACACCCATTACAAAAGAAGAACTAACTTTTGAAGGTAACCCCGATAATATTATGTTAAAAGGATATCATCATTATATGTTGAAAGAAATTCACGAAGAAGACCAAGTCTTCTTAGATACTTTAAACTATTATGTTGCAAACGGAACTTTTAGAAAGACGATGCCGGAGTTTAAAAAGTATAAACAAATCCATATCGTCGCTTGTGGAAGTGCTTATTATGTCGGTAATATCAGTAAATATTTAATTGAAGAGTATGCGAGAATTCCAGTAACTGTCGAAGTCGCAAGCGAATACCGCTACAAGAAGAATTTTTACGATAAAGAGACATTAGTTATTATCATCAGTCAGTCGGGAGAAACAGCCGACTCTCTTGCCGCTCTTCGGAAAGCAAAAGAGGATGGCATTGACACTTTGGCAATCGTTAATGTTGTGGGTTCGTCTATTGCTAGAGAAGCACTTTACACTTTATATGTCAAGGCAGGATGTGAAATTGCGGTGGCTACAACTAAAGCGTTCCTTGCCCAAGTTACCTTAATGGCCCTATTTACTATTAAAATAAGTGGACGATTAGATTTACTAAAACATTTTCTTGGCTTAGAAGAAATAATTCGCGAACTGTTAGCAAGAGACTATACGCCTTATGCTAAGATTATTGCCGAACGAGGTGACACTTTCTTTATCGGACGACTAGTTGATTATTCCCTTTGTCTAGAAGGAAGTTTAAAATTAAAAGAAACCTCATATATCAATAGTGTTGCCTTTCAAGCAGGTGAATTAAAACACGGAACAATTTCTTTAATTAGTGACGGAACTCCAGTCGTGGGAATTTGTACCGATTCCGAAATTTACCCTAAGACTGTTAGTAACTTGAAAGAAGTTAAAGCGCGCCTGGCTTACGTTTTATTTATTACTAACGAAGAAAAAGAAGAAGACTTCTATGACGCTAAAATCCTTATTCCTAAGGTAGAAAAAATCGTAACACCAATTCTTACCGTCATTCCTTTACAGTTGATTGCTTATGAAGTAGCCAAATTAAGAGGATGCGATATCGATAAACCTAGAAACCTTGCTAAATCAGTAACGGTCGAATAAAAAAAAGATTTTCTAATTAAAAGAGACTCTTTTTCTTTTGGAGACAAGTTTTTAAATCTTGGTCAATAGGAGTAAGTCCCAAATTTCTTGGATTTCCTCCAATACCTTCAAATATGAGATATGGATCTATTTCGTTTGCTTTTTCAGTATATTCTTTCATTCTTACTAAGATGGCTTGATTTTTCGATAAATTATTGATAGCCTTTGTTGCAAAATGAGTACCGACAACATAAGGATATTCAGTATAAAAAGATTCAGGATGACGAATTAAGTACATTACAGCAAAATCACAATTTATATGAGAAAACTTTATTGGATCAAAAAATTCCGGAGAGTTTGTTTTTATATCTCGTTTCATCTTATTAGTCATCATTGATAATATCTTATTTTGAGCTCTAAAATTAAAACTTATATCTTTCTCTTCACGAATAGTTCCATCTTGCAAAAGCATACTCAAATAATTATATAAGCAAGCATTACTTCTCGCTAAAACTCCGGTGTTATCTCTTCTTTTTCTATCGATGGACAATAATTCTTCTAGTGGATAACCCTTTCTACTGAGAGATAGTAATCCATATTTTTCATAGAAAATAGGACTAAATTCACGTAAGGTAAGTGAGGCTACTTCTTTGTTTTTTTCATAGTATATATAATGAGTAAACTCGTGAAGAATAGTCGCCACATCTTCCAAGGTGTTTTGATAAGTTACAAACGAGAATTGTCCAGTTGAAGTTAAAAAGGTAGCATTAAGAGATCCATCAGGTTCTTCAATCATTTGGTAATTCATTCGCATTTCGGGGGGAAGACTTAAATAATCGATAAAACTTCCTTCTTCTTGAGCCCTTTGATAAATAGAAAGCCATTTTTCTGTCGGATCTATTTCAACTAAAATTTCTTCTACTAACTTGTTTATTTCTCTATCCGAATGGTAACTTAAAGGTACTACTTGAGGCTTAGTTTTACCTAAGGTACGAACTCCTTCATCATTCATAATGTTAACTAAAGGAAGTAAGTTGGTAATTAAAAAATAATCAGGTTTAGATGATTCATCCAAGATACTAGGATTAGCAATACAATCAAGCATAAGTTTTAGCTGCTCCGTTAAAAGATGATATCTTTCTTTTTGTTGAATCCATTCGTATAGTTGTTTTTGATTTTCGTCTTTAGTGCTATCTAACTTTATACCTGTTTGTTCAAAATAACGAATACTAACTTCCTGGTAGATGGAAGCTAAATCAAAAGCGATACTGGTATTCTCTTTATAGATAGGATCTTCTTGAGCAAGAAGATGTTGTTCAAGGAAAAAATATAGTTCATATTGTTCTCTATCAGCTAAAGCATCCATTTTATCCACTCCCCTTTTTTACTAGGGCTTATTATAACAAGGAAAACTTATGTGACAAGATGGTCAAGTAACGAAAGTTTTTTGATTTTTAGATTGTTATTTTTGCCCGTGCCTAGTTCGATTGCCGGTTTTACAGTTGGTCCATGATAGTCGCTTCCACCACTTTCATAAAGACCTAGTTCTGTGGCTATTTCGTGACAGATTTCTCGCATTTCAGGTGCTTGGCTCGAATGATATACTTCGACTCCTTTTAACCCCAAAGTTTGCATTTGGCGCATTAAAGTACGAAGCTCATCCTTATTAAGTTCAAGTGTATAAGGATGGGCTAAAACAGGAAGAGCCCCACTTTGCTTAAGTAAATATAGGGCTTCTTCACAAGAAAGTCCTTTGTAATTACCGCGAATTTTATTGTAGGAAGTAATCAAATATTTGTCGAAAGCTTCATCTACTGTTTGAACATAACCCTTTTGAATACAAAGTTTAGCTACATCTGGTCGACCAATGTTATGGTTGGCACTTAAAAGTGTCTCTATTTCACTTTCGGTAAACCTAAGTCCATAATCACTTTCGAGGACTTGGAATAAATGCCTGATTTTCATCCGGCCTTCCCTATCGAGTTCTTCTAATCTATTGTTTAAAGTAGTATCATACACATTAAGGCCATAACCTAAAAGATGCATTCTTCCCTTGGTAACTTTGACTGTCAATTCGATTCCAGGAATAAAATGAATCCCATCAAACGTACTTGCATCTTTCGAAAAAATATATTGACATCCCTTGGTTGTATCGTGGTCAGTAATTGCCATTGTCGTTATACCTTTGGCTTTAGCTAATTTAATTAATTGATCGGGATAATATTCACCATCTGAAAAGACACTGTGAATATGTAAATCGATAAGTCCTTGTTTGTTTTCTTTTTGCATTTTAATCACCCTCTAGTGCTTTTTATTATACTCAAATTTTCGTATTAAGTAAATTTTTTCTTTGCTTGGTATAATCTTTTCTTTCCCATTCATACTAAAAAGAGAAACATTTTTACAAATTTCGTGACATAGGATTAATTAGAAAGGATGAAAAATGTGAAAGAAAAATTAAAGAGTGCCTTTTATCTCTTTTTTCCACTTTTAGTAGGAGGACTTGTCAGTTTAGTTATTTCGAAAAGTATCGATTATAACACTTTGAAACAACCACCTTTAGCTCCACCTAGTATTCTTTTTCCAATTGCTTGGACTGTTATCTATCTTCTAATGGGTTTATCTTATTGTTTATATAAGAAAGAATATCGTGAAGAGACGCCAATTACTTCGACAGTTTACTACGTGCAATTAGCCGTAAATGCTTTTTGGTCTTTGATTTTCTTCTTATGGAAATTAAGACTTTTAGCGATTGCTTGGATTATTCTATTGGATGTCTTGGTCATCTATCTAATTTATAGATTCTTTAAAGAGAAAAAGGTATCTGCTTATTTAAATATACCTTACCTATTATGGATACTATTTGCAACTTATCTTACAATTGGCATATACTTACTAAATTAAAAAGAGCGAAAGTGCTCTTTTTACTCTGTTTCAATTTTATATAAGAGGGTCTCTTTAGTTGTCAATTTAAAATAATAGTACCCATCTTCATTAGGTGTAAAAGTTGAAAGTGTACCGAGATCTAAATCATAGTTTTTAAGTTTATCTTCTAGTTCTTTGATAGTTGTATCCTTCTCTACTATTTGGTTTACGAGTTTTTCTTTTTCTTGTTCTAACTCGGCCACTTGTTTTTTTAATTCCTCAATCTCCATATTTTCCTCTTCTTTCTTTGGGTAAATTATGAGCCATCCGCCTTTATCGGCAATCCAACCAACAGAAGTGTGATACCAAGTATAAGTGTCATCTTTTCTTACTTCGTCGTAGTCGTAAATACCTAAATTGATATAACCTAAACTATCTGAAGCGGTCGTTGGTTCAATCCGCACATTTAGTTTATTCACAAGAACTCCTAATTGATCTTTAGTATCATCTTTTTCAACAGGTGTACCAATATAGCGAGGTAAGTTTTTCCAATCTAAGTTACCTCTATTTTTGATAGTTGTCGTAAATGATGAATCGATAAAAAGAACTTGTTCTGGTGGTAAAGATAAACCAGACATTACCCATTTACCTTTGGAATTTTCTTGCCAAGATGAACATTTTCCGCGACCACATACTAAATGAATATGATTAGCACTGGCTCCATCTCTTCCTTCGTAACAAATAATTGATCCAGCTGGAATAGTCATTCCAACGCTCCATTTTTTCATCGCGATATCGCCATCGTTCCAATGGGTTAAAGTAAGCCAAGCATAATCTTCAAAAGTTGGAGTAATAACCGGATTTCCCGTTTCTAGCCAAACAGTATTAGTAACTGATGCATTACCAATTCCCCTTTTGGCAACTACTTTTAACGGGACTCTCGCAAAGACAGCGGACTCGCCTTGATCGATTCCTGCAATATCGATTGGATAATCTTTGGGGTCACCTGTCGTATGTTCCAAATGTGATGCTGTCCCTAAATAATTTTGCGTAACATTTAAGGTTTCCATTGGAAAAGTAAAATATTCCATCGTGCACCTCCTTTCGTTGTATCCTATTCATTTTGGAAACTTATTGTAACAATAAAAGCCTTATGTTATAATAAGGTCAAAAAAGAGGGTGCAGTGTGTATGGCCACAATTAAGGATTATTTGCGTCAATATAAAGATATCTCTTTTCAAGAGTGTCCTTTTAATGAAATGGATAATTTGTTTTTTACCCAGTTATCTTATTTCAATTGGAGTAGCATCGTACCAAATAGTCATCGAAAAATCCCGATGATACAAGCAGTCAATCTTTTACTTAAGAGAATTAGACGCTATGGTCTTTTTAATGAAGCACTTTTTATTAGAGGATGTTTAGAGAATTTAAAGATTATTAAAGATGGAAAGCGTTACCAAAATTGTTTGTTATCGGATTTCGTTTACGAAATGAACTCAGAAAAACAGTTTGGGGCTCTTTGTATTCATTTAAATTTAACTACTCTCTATGTTTCTTTTGAAGGAACTGACAATTCGGTCGGAGGCTGGAAAGAAGATTTTGAACTTTCTTATAAATTCCCCGTACAATCCCAGTTAGATTCGATTGAATATTTAAAGAAAGTAGTAAGGTTTTATCATCGCACTGTATATGTTGGAGGTCACTCTAAAGGTGGAAATTTAGCTATGGTTGCCGCAATGTATACAAGTAAAAGAATACAAAAAAGAATTAAGGCCATCTTTAATATCGATGGCCCAGGTTTTAGAAAAAAGGAATTTGAGTCCAATTCGTTTAAGACAATATTACCTAAGTTAAAAATGTACGTTCCAAGAGAAAGTATGATTGGTTTGTTATTGTTTACTCCCCCTATTTATAAAGTCGTCGCCGCATACAGTCACGGTTTTAGACAACATGATACCAATTATTGGAAGTGTTCGGATAGTACTTTAATTAATTCTGATCTATCGCATATGAGTAAGATATTCGATACTAGAGTTGCCGATTTTCTACTCCGTTATAGTGATGCTCAAAGGGAAAAGATGTTGTTATCTTTCTTTAAGGTTTTAGAAAACTGTGGGGTTAAAACATTGGATGGAATCCGTTATACCGATTGGCATAAAGTATTTAATGTTATTAAGCATATGAAAGATATCGACGAAGAGACAAGGCATCTTTATTTGGAATCTTTTAAGTTTTTAATTGTGCACCATATCTAAGGAAGGCTAAGGTTCTTCCTTTTTTTAACAATGAAACGATCCCCATCTAAAATCGTAAAAAAGTATTGACAAGTCTTTTTATCTTAAAGTATAATTAGTATTGTCATTTACGAATGCGGATGTAGTTTAATGGTAGAACCTTAGCCTTCCAAGCTAACTACGGGAGTTCGATTCTCCTCATCCGCTCCAGATTGATAGGAAACTCGGAAAATTCTTCGAGTAGTAATATACATTAACTAGAAGTACGTTCTAGTTTTT
>CANQDB010000071.1 GCA_947591175.1 uncultured Bacilli bacterium | reverse complement strand
CGACGTTTCCATCTTTATCGATGGTTCCAGTGCCGACAATCTTTCGACCTTTCGTTAAGTCTTCATCAACTAATTTATCGTAGATTGTAATCGCTAAGAGAAGTCCACCCGATGGGCCTGATTCATTATCGGAAAAAGATAAAGTTAATTTGGGCTCCGTTTCATAACCAATTTTAGTAAGAAATGAAAGTCCTGCTAGTTTTTGACCCTCGACTTCTTTGACTTTAAATGAAGCCGTCCTCTTTTCATTATCTCTTTCGATTTGAACTTCTACGGTGTCCCCGACATTTTTTGTTTGGACAATATCTTTTAAATCTTGTACTTCTTTTATCTCTTTTCCTTCACAAGCAATAATAGCATCTCCTACTTTAAGATCAGTTTCTGCTTCATCCATGATATAGACAATATAGTTTTTAGATTCCGTTTCGATATAAGTTTTACCCGCTTTTTGATAGGCTACTTTAACCGCATTTTGATTAGCATCTTGTAAGTACATTTGATCTCTTAACATGATATCTTCTTTTGTTTCATCTTCGGACATTTGGACATTTTGAACAGGTACTAAATCCCAATCGGGAATGATATAACTTAAAAGAAGAGTCGGTAAAGTGGCATTTAACTCCGAGACATAAGCAAAATGAAAGCTTCCTTTACTTTCGGTTTCTCCTTCTATTTTTATATGATCATCGATGGCCATCGTTCCTCCACCAGTATATATATAATATGGTAAAGGCCACAAAAGAACGACTGCTAAAACAATATAAGTAATTAAAAACTTATAGTTTTCGCGAATGAATTCTTTTACTTTTTCATATCCTTTATTAAACACTAAGGCATCCCTTCCTTAACTAATCTATTTCATTATAACATGAAAGAGGAAATAATATGAATAAAAAGGTAGTTTCTTTACTTATTAGTTTACTTTTATTGACGGCTTGTGTTTTAGTTTTTACCTATTCCGAAGCAATTGTTGCATCCGTTCGTTACTCGTTAGATATATGGTTAGAACAACTGATTCCTTCCCTCTTTCCTTTCTTCTTTATCTCAGAATTCTTAATGGAATACGGTTTAGTTGAACTTTTAGCATCTCTTTTTCAAAGCTTTATGTCTTTTTTATTTCACTTAAAAGGAGAAACTTCTTTTGTCTTTATCTTAAGCATGATATCGGGCTTTCCAAGTGGAGCCAAGTATACCAAAAGTCTCTATGAAAAAGGTTTTATTAATAATGACGAAGCTAATCATTTAATAACCTTTACCCATTTTGCTAATCCTCTTTTTATTTTGGGATTAGTGAGTGGCATCCTTTTAAAAGATAAAAGAATCGGGTTAATTATTCTAAGTGTTCATTATGGAACCAATTTTTTAATTGGTATCCTCTTTCGAAAGAAAGAGAAACCTCAATATAAAAAGACAACCCTTAGAGAAGGATTATCTAAAATGCACTATAAAAGGATAAATAATCCTCTTAATTTTGGGCAAATATTAACTAATGCTATCTTTCATACTTTTCAAACTCTTGTACTTATGCTTGGCATAATTACCTTTTTCTTGATGATTACTTCTTTATGCAAAGAAGTCTTAAACTTAAATCAGTTCCCTTCGGCAATTCTTTCAGGACTCTTAGAAATGACGCAAGGAATTTATTCCGTCAACAATTTAGCAATTCCATTAAATGCTAAAGCTACTTTAATTACTTTTTTCTTATCTTTCGGTGGACTAAGTGTCCACCTCCAAGTGTACAGTCTTTTAAGTGATACCGATATTAAATACACATCATTCTTTAAAGCTAGAGTTTTACATGCTTTAATATCAAGTACACTTGTCATGTTATTACTCTGAATAAAGACTATTCATATATCCTGGGATGGCTATTATATGAATCCCAAAATCATCATCGAAATCTTTGTAAGTAATCGTTATATGGATACCATAAATAGTGTAGCCTGCCACTTCTCTTTTTTCAAATAATCTTCCAGAATAGACGTTAACTGTTTGATAATCGAGAACTGTTCTACCAGCTGGAATTTGACTAGCATCGGGAATATCATCTCTTATTCTATATTTTTGGTCTCCGTACTGGATATACTTATTTCTTACTTGATCTACTGTTTGTTTATTGTAAACAAATAGTCTTTTAGTAGTGTTATCTTTAAATGATAATTCAATACAACTTACGACATCAGCTCCACATTGATTAGCGGGTAACATCTGTTTAATATCGACCAATTCTTTTTTTAAAATATCGTTTTGAATATCTTTAGTGACGACGGCCTTAAGCGTAAGATAGTCTTCTCTTAACATTTCAGTCGTCGATTTTTCACGATAAGTCATCATAATACTAAACATATTCATGAGGATGATCATGACTAAGATAAAACTTACCAAAGTCTCCATAATCGTAAAACCTTTTTGATTACGTAAAATAATCATAATATCACCTCGATATTAGCATACTTTTGACTTTCGCCATTATCGTGGACGATATTACGAACGATTAAAAGGCGATACCCTTGGGTGACAGATGTCGTTGTAAATTTAGGCAGGTATTCGACATAAGTTTTAATACCCCGTTCTGTATTTCCCGCGAAAGCATTACCTTTTTTTACTTCGTCCTTTAATTTACTTAGTTCATAACGTGTTAGATAAATTTTTCCATCGGCACTAGCCGTCTTAGTCGAAGGAACGATATCTAGTTCTTCTTTTAAAGCATTACATAATTCTACTTGATTCCATAAAGAACAATCCGTAATGTCTCTATAAGTGACTTCTCCTTCTAAAATACCTTGCGTTAATGAAGGAAGATTAGCGTCACTTACCAACATATTTCTAATTAAATTAGCCGCATACACACTATCGATATCATCGTAATTGTAACGTCTTTCGTATTCTCCCATTAAAGGAACACCATTACGATAAATAAAATTAAAAATCGATAGTACAAAGACCGCGACAATTAAGGATTCCATTAACATAAACCCACGATTATTCTTTCTTTTCACAAAAATCCCTCATTCCTTCTTGCCTATCATCTAAAATTATTATATAATAAAATAAGATAAAAAAATAGGGTAAAAAGAATAAAAAGTGAGGTTGGAATTATGGTTCAATACGACTTAGAAAAAATGCCAATCGTCGATTTGGCCAATAAAATAATTGTAACCGCTGTCAATAGTCGGGCCAGTGATATCCATATCGATCCAATCGAAGAAGGCTTAAAGATTCGGTTTAGGGTCGATGGTAATTTAAAAGACCATACTATTATTCCTAAAGAGTACGAACGTAACCTCACGACTCGTATCAAACTTATTTCTAATATGAATATTACGGAGACGCGTCTACCGCAAGATGGTGCTATTAAAGGACGAATTGATGGAAGAGACTTAGATATGCGTGTCTCTGTCTTACCTACTAACGAAGGTGAAAAAGTCGTTATCCGTATTTTGGACTATACTCGTAGTTTAGCGGGAATCGAAAGTTTAGGCTTTTCTTATAAGAACTATTTAAAAATCGAAAAAATGATTCAAGTACCGAACGGTATTATCTTAGTAACGGGTGCCACTGGATCTGGTAAAAGTACGACTACCTATTCGATGTTACAAGAGTTAAATAAAGAACATACGAACATCATCACGGTTGAAGACCCAATCGAAATGAATATCGAAGGAATTAACCAAGTTCAAGTTAATAGTGAAATAGGTCTTACCTTTGCAGCCGTCCTTCGTTCTATCTTACGTCAAGACCCGAACATCATTCTCATCGGAGAAATTCGTGATAGTGAAACAGCTCAGATTGCAGTACGGGCATCTATTACTGGACACTTAGTATTATCGACCATCCATACAAACAACTCACTAAGTACAATCGAACGTCTTTTGGATATGGATGTCGAACGTTACCTTTTATCTTCGGCTTTAACCGGAATCGTTTCACAAAAACTAGCAAGAACTCTATGTCCACACTGTAAAACTTTAAGAAAGACAACTCTATTTGAAAAGCAAGTTTTTAAGCAAGTTATCAATAAAGATGTTATCGAAGTATTCGATGCTAAAGGATGCGACCAATGTATAAATGGTTTCCGTGGTCGTCAAGCTATTCAAGAAGTTTTGGTAATAAACGATGAAATAAGAAGTGCTATAAGTAACGAAAACATCACTAAAGCAGAACTTCGTAAATTAGTTTATACGGATGAAGTTACTACTCTTTTACAGGATGGTCTCGAAAAAGTGCTCGAAGGTTATACGACATTCGAAGAGATTTACAAATTAATCGAAATCGAAAACGATTTAGATGACTTATATGGTGACGTCTTACAAGATGCTGCCAAGAAGTTAAAAGAAATTGATGAAAAGGAAAAAGAAAAAGAATCGAACGAGTGATTCTTTTTTAGTTTAGTAATTTTACCCTATCGGTAATTAAGTAAACATCTTCGATTAAGTCACCTAGTTTAGTCTTTAAATTAGTAAACTCTTCTTGCGTATTAACTGGATAAATAAATATCGGTTTATCCAGTTTTAATTTGTCTTTAATAAATGTTGTATCGACCAAATTAAGGGGTAACACGTAAAAATAGAAATCTTGTTTTAAATCGTAATCTAAGACACTTGTTAAGATTAATCCTAGAGGAATAGATACTTTGGCTTCTTCTAAGAGTAATAAAATCTCTAAGTTAGCACTAGAAAGCCAAATATTTAGTTGTTCGTACTTTTTTAAAATAGGTACTAGTTTTTCTATTAGTATTTTGTTCCTCGAATAAGTATCTTGAATATTTAAAAGAACCATATAATCTTTCGTGATAGATGCTAAGGCTTCATCTAAAGTAGAAATTGCCTGTTTATGGATTTTGGTACCCATATTCATAGGTTTAAGTTCGGCTAAAGTCATGTCACTAATGTTACCTTTACCATTTAACAAGTGATCTATCTCTTCTTTCTCAAAGACGACTAGGACTTCGTCTTTGGTAAGTTTGACATCCAAGGTAATTCCGTCAATATAGTTAACTGCTTGGGCTAAACCGATAGCATCTAGTGTATTAGATGGAACATTTTTTGTTGTTACTCCGCGTCTTGCAATAACGTGCATATAAGTCACCTCTAGTTTATTTTATGCCACAAAAATACTAAAGTATGCTCTTTAGTATCTCTTCTTGAATTTCTTCTCTTGTTTTTAAGCGACTTCCATCCATACATTCGATAGTTTCCCAGTGATAAAGTTCGGATAATTCGATGTATGTTTGTTCCGCATTTTTTAAGTGCTCGGGACTTTTTTCGTTATCGTCTAGTTCTTGGCGTTCTTTACTGAGTTCGATCGAAACTTGGTACGGCATATGTAAAAGAATCGTTTTATCAGGCTTAGGTAGTCCCAATAACCAATACTCTAGTTTATCGATCCATTGGAAGAAATAGAATCTATCTTCTTTATTTAGAATCTTACTACCTTGGTGAGCCATATTAGAACTCGTATAGCGATCTAAAATAACAAAGTAACCTTGCTCTAAGTAGTCTTGTATTTTAGGAATATTGTATTTCCGGTCGGCGGCTAAATAAAGGGAAAAGACGTATGGGTCAATTTGCACCGCTCCCTCAGGGAACCAACTAGCCCCCATCTTTTCATTGCCTAGAACGGGTCCCTCGACTATTTTCCCCGTCGGTGTATCGTACATTGGAAAAGAAAACGATATTGTCTTGATACCTCGCTTTTTTAAATTCTCTTCTAGAAGCGCAACCTGTGTCTGTTTACCAGAACAATCAGTGCCTTCGACGACAATTAATTTTCCTTTCATAACGTCCACCTTCTTCCTAAGTTTATTATAATATCAAACAAGCGTTCTTGTCAACTTTAACCGATAATATTATTATGGTCATCAAACTCTAAAAGAAGACATTTACGACTAGCCAAATAATCACATAAATGGACAAAGTTTTCGTATTTTGTTTTAGGTACAGGTAATACTTCGTTACCATCGTAATCCTTATTCCATGGTCCCATATGAGATGAGATAACTTTAACTAGGAATTCTATTTCGGAATCCGTAAAGTGTAAGTGTTCTTTATTTTCTTTAACATATTCGGCAGCTAGTAAGGGATGTGTAAATATCGTATGAGGATTTTTCTCTTTTCCGCTCTTTAAGCCATCGTGAAGAGTAAGGGCTATTAACATTAGATCTTGTTCATCATTAGTATACTTTTTACCGATACAAGGATCTTGTAAGAGCTCATAAGCGATAC
Organism: uncultured Bacilli bacterium; assembly: GCA_947591175.1. Taxonomy (GTDB): domain Bacteria; phylum Bacillota_I; class Bacilli_A; order RF39; family UBA660; genus Faecenecus. The sequence continues at coordinate 600 of CANQDB010000071.1, read as the reverse complement.
GAACCGCTGCTTTAGTATGTCTTAAAAGTCCACCTTCACCTAGTGCATAACGGGGATGGTATTTTCCCGAAGATGAAGCTGGTACTTCGAAGAAATAATCAGGTAAATTATCGATTAAGTATTTGTAATCTTCTACATAATTTCTATTTTTAATATAACTTATTTCTATTTTAAAATTATCACTCTTTGCCATAATACCACTCCTTACAAAAAATGAATTAATATTTGATTAGCTAGATACATCTTCTCTTTAGGTATTCTAATATTACCTTGATACTCTTCTAAAAGATGTTTATCTATTAAATCCATTATAGCATAAACTTCTGTTAAAGGATGCCCATACTTTTCTTTGAACTTATTTAAAGAGACACCGTTAAGTAATCGTAAACCTAAAATCATCTCGTAACTCATCTCTAAATCTTTGGTAATTGTCTCTTCTTCGATTCTTCTTTGGCCATCTAAATAGTGATTGATACTTCGCGTATTACTATAACGAACTTTATTGTAGTAGCCAGATGAACCTAGTCCAAAACCGTAATAAGTTTCATTTTGCCAATAGACTTTGTTATGAACCGACTCAAAACCACTTTTCGCATAATT
>CANQDB010000070.1 GCA_947591175.1 uncultured Bacilli bacterium | reverse complement strand
AAAAGTACTCTTAACATCGGAGGTAAAACAGCAATAACTGTCAATAACATAATTAATAAAATACATAAAATAACTGTTCCATCTATTTTTAAAGATGATTTCTTCTTTTTATTCTTATCTTGTTCTTCCATAGTCACCCTTCCTACTCTATTTATAGCATATCATAAAAAGCGGTTTTAGGAAAGAACTATCTCATTTACGTATTAGTTCCTTAGGTTTATCTTCGTCATCCTTCTTAACTAGTAGAGGAACATCTATATTTCCCGTTTCATAGAATGACCAAAGAGAGTTTTTTAAATTTTTAGTCAAGTCTTCTCTTTCCTTCTTTAAAGCATCACATTTATGAATGTTTTCCCACATTTGATGAGATAATTCTTCATCTCTTTGTTTTAATTTTTTCTCTTTTGCTTGGAGTTTTTCTTCATCATTATTATGATCTTTTTCTAAAAGTTTTAACTCTTTTTTATTTTGATCTAAATTTTTAAAGAAAGATATCGGTTTTAAAATATAGGTTGCAGAGATACCCACAACAAGACTAGCCGCTTGAATTAAAATCTGAAGATAAAACGACTTTAAGAGAAAAGGTAATAATACTCCTAGAACACAACAACTATAAGCTATTAAAAAAGTAGATTTCATTTTACGAATATATTTGGGATTAGTACTACTATACAAAAAAGACAATCTTTGATTAATTCTTTTGGCAATAGTTATTTTCTCTTTAATTATTTGTTCTTCTTCATCGATCTTTTTACGTTCTTTGTTGATTTCAATTACTTTTTGCATAAGACTATCGATTTTGGTTTGATAATCATTTAATAATTGTAGGTATTCTTGGTACTTCATAAAATCACCTTTGTTTCTTACTATAAAACTTTTTAGCACAAAACACAATATAAAAGAAACCTAGATTTAACCTAGATTCCCTTTTATAATTGCTCTTCTAAAATTTGTAAATGCTCTTTTTCTTCCGCTAACTTTTTACGATCAAGTTCCACGATGTTTTGTGGTGCTTTATTGACGTAGTTTGCGTTAGCTAGTAATAAAATTACTATAATTTAGAATTTACCTTCCAATAACCATTTTTGTTTGCCCCTACTCTTTCGATATAATTATTTTCAATTAAACCTTTAAAATTTCTTATAATTGTTCTTTTGTTTACATCTAAAAGTCTCGCCAATTCATCCTGTGTTATAGAAGGTTTATCCGATAATAATTTTAGTATTGATTTTTGAAGATTATTTAAATCACTAGAAGATACTAAATTTAATTTTTCATTGTCTTTAAATTTATTTTTATTAAACGGTACCGTTACACGTATATGATTAGGAAAGAATTCAAATATATCTTTATTGTAAGTTTTTAATACTCTTTGAATTCCTGTTCCAAGTTGTTCAACAAAATTTAAATCTCTAAAAATTCTCATTAATTCAGGATTTCTAGGATTAGAAAATCCTTCCAAAAATTCTTCTTGACTAACACCCTCTTGTATCCCTCCATTTGAGGAAATAACTAATTTTTTATCAAACATTTCAAATTTAGGAGAATAGCCATTACACCAATCATTATGAACTAATGCATTTGTTACTAATTCTTTTACAGCATTATAATCATACATTTTAATTTCTTTTCTAGTAGGAGTTTCTATTTTTATATAAGTTTTATTTTCTAGCATAATTTTATTCAAGATATTAGCAGTTATTTTTATTAAAGAGCAGGAACCAAAATCTTCATTTTCAATTAAATTATAAACATCATCTCCATCATATTTGGCAAATTGTACTGATATATTATTATTATCTGCTAGCAAATATGCTATATAATTAAAATCTTCATTATCATCATAAAAACCCAACTTTTTCAAAAAATTATCATTGATTTCAAATCCATTTTCTTCGTAATATATTTTTAAAGTTTTAAATTCTAAATCTTGTCTTGGTGACTTTATATTTTTTAGGGAATTTCTAGTTCTTTTTGAAAACAAGTTAAGAATTGTTTCTCCATCCATACTTTCGACAGAAGAACCTACTCTAACAAAACAACTATCTGGAGTCATCCCCATTCCTCTTAAATAATATGGTCTTTCGGCACCCTTAGCAACAATTATTTGAATATATTTCTTTCCATTCAACTCATTCACTACAACATCAAATAAGCCTAATGTTGATGGCATAATGTTATCTTTAATTCTATCTTTGATTGTTCTTTGCAATAAATCGATATTTCCAGTTAATCCTTGAATTTTTCCTTTATCATCTATTCCTATAAATATATTGCCACCATCTGTATTTAAAAAAGCAACAACTTCTTTTTCGAGTGCCTCTGTAAGTTTAATTTTAAATTCATTTCTTTTATCTTCTACTAGTTTCAGCATACTTATTCCTCCAATACAATTATACTAAATGTCACTATAAATGTCACTATAAATGTCACTATAAAACGCAAAAAAAAGAAACCTAGATTTAACCTAAATTCCCTTTTATAATTGTTCTTCTAAAATTTGTAAATGTTCTTTTTCTTCCGCTAACTTTTTACGATCAAGTTCCACGATGTTTTCTGGAGCTTTATTAACATAGTTTTCGTTAGCAAGTAATTTCTCACGTCTTTCGATACTAGATTTTAGTTGTTCTATTTCTTTGGAAAGAGCCTCTTTATCGACTTCTTTACCTTGATAGAAATAAGTTATGTCGACGAAAGTCGATTTATAATTGGCAGTTGTTCCTTCGCTTTTCTCACTAACTCTATCTTCATCTTTAATTTTTAATTGTGAAGTATAGATGTTTTCGAGGTTTTTATCGACTTGCAAAAGAACTTTGGCTTCTTTCGTAATCTGATTAGTTGCTTTTAAATTACGAATAGCAATGATATCTTCGATAACTTTATCCATCATTTCCTTGTCATCTTTGAAAATCTGTTTTTTGTTGACACTTGGATATGTTGAAATCATGATTGATTCGGATTCTTTCCAAGGTAGGTTTTGATAGATTTCTTCGGTTACATATGGCATAAATGGATGAAGCATTTGGATAATCGAAGCTAAAACTTGATATAGAACGCTCTTTGTCGTAGAGTTCATATTGGCTTTAGATAGTTCGATATACCAATCACAGAAATCACTCCAAATAAAATCGTATAGAGTGTTTCCAACATTGTGGAATTCGTACTTATCCATGTTCTTTTTAACTTCTTCGATGACTTTATTTAATTTTGTTAAAATCCACTTATCGGCTAAAGTAAGATTTTTGAAAGTCATTTCTTCTTTGGTAAGACCTTCTAAGTTCATGAAGACAAAACGAGAAGCATTCCATAATTTGTTGATAAAGTTCCAAGTTGATTTAACTTTTTCTTCGTCGTATCTTAAGTCCATGCCAGGTGCAGAATTAGTCGTCAAGAAGAAACGTAGAGCATCGGCTCCATAATTATTAATTACATCGATTGGATCTACTCCATTACCTAAAGATTTACTCATTTTGCGTCCTTCTTTATCACGGACAAGGCCATGAATTAAACAATCTTTGAATGGGCGTTTAGCAGTAAACTCTAGTCCTTGGAAAGTCATTCTGTTAACCCAGAACGGAATAATATCGTAGCCTGTTACTAGGACGTTGTTTGGATAATACCTCTTAAAATCATCTGTTTCTTCGGGCCAACCTAGAGTACTAAATGGCCATAGAGCCGAACTAAACCAAGTGTCCAGTACATCTTCATCTTGGACCCAGCCTTCTTCTTTTGGTGGTTCCATTCCGACATAGACTTCGTCACCTTTGTACCAAGCCGGAATTCTATGACCCCACCAAAGTTGTCTTGAAATACACCAGTCGTAAGTGATTTCCATCCAGTGATTCATAACTTTTTCGAATCTCTTAGGAACAAAGTTTACTTTGGTATCTTTATTCTTTTGATTTTCAAGGACACGGTCGGCAAGAGGTCGCATTTTAACAAACCACTGTTTAGATAGGTACGGCTCAACCATGACGTTAGTTCTTTCCGAGTGACCAACCGAGTGAACCATTTTTTCGATTTCAAGTAAATAGCCTTGCTCTTTCAAATCCTTTAGTAAGGCTTCACGGCACTCAAAGCGGTCCATTCCTTGATAAATCCCTGCATTTTCGTTCATCGTGCCATCTGGATTCATTACAACAATTCGTTCCAAATTATGTCTATTTCCTACTTCGAAATCGTTAGGATCATGAGCCGGTGTAATTTTTACGACACCTGTACCAAACTCAGGATCCGCATGAATATCCCCAACGATTGGGATCTCTTTGTTGACAATCGGTAAAATGACCTTCTTACCAATTAAATGTTTATATCTTTTATCACTTGGATTAACGGCAACAGCCGTATCACCAAACATCGTTTCAGGACGAGTCGTCGCAACTTCTAAATAATCATCAGTTCCTGCGATTGGATATTTCAAATGATAGAAGGCTCCTTCCACGTCTTTGTAGATTACTTCTTCGTTCGATAGAGCGGTCATGGCTTCAGGATCCCAGTTAATGATTCGCTCGCCACGATAAATTAAACCTTTTTCATAAAGCGTTACAAAGACGTGCCGAACGGCTTTACTTAGACCTTCATCAAGAGTAAATCTTTCTTTTGAATAGTCCAAGCTTAAACCTAACATCTTCCATTGCTCGTGGATACTATCGGCATATTCTTTTTTCCAAGACCAAGCGTGTTCTAACCACTCTTCTCTATCCATTTCCCTTGGATTATAGCCCATATCTTTTAGTTTCTTATCGACCTTTGCTTGGGTCGCAATTCCCGCATGATCCATTCCTGGAAGCCATAAAGCGTCGTAGCCCATCATTCTTTTATAACGAATGATAATATCTTGGATAGTCGTATCCCATGCATGCCCAATATGAAGTTTACCGGTTACATTTGGAGGTGGAATCACAATACAGAAAGGTTCTTTCGATAAATCTCCTGACTTAAAGAAATCGTGGCTTAACCAATAATCGTATTTTCCCTCTTCTACTTTTTTTGAATCATATTTTTTATCTAACATCTTATATCCCTCTTTTCACTTTAGCATATATTTGATCTACATATTTTTGATATTCTTCTTCATTATCTTTGGAAACTTCTATCATACCGAGGTAGAGCCCTAAGTAATCGTTTTCAACTAATAAATCGATGCTTTCTTCGTAATGAAGAAGAAAGATTTGTGATAAATCACAGAGAATTTGGTCACTAGAAGTTACTACTAAGTTTTCAGGAATATTTTGCTCTTTATCGAAAACTTCTTTTACTTCTCCAGAGACATTTCCATCGAATACTAATTCTTCGTTTGTTCCTTTTTCATAAAATGAAAACAATATTGTAGCATCCTGCGTTAACTTTATAAACTTTATCGTTACAGGATCTTTATCTTTGGGTAAATAATCCTTATTACTATAATAGATAGCATTACGAATATAGTCGTCGTAATCCTTTTCATAAAGAAAATCCGCGATATGATTTTGATTCTTAAATAAATAATCGATGGCTACTAATTGAGTATCTTTTTCCTTTAACTTGTTAACTTCTTTTTCGACTCGGCCGACATTTAAAAGTAGGCCTATTATTTGGGATACGACCACTTCATCAGCAGTAAAGCCTAAGCGTTTAGCTAAAGACTCCATTAACTTAGATAAATCTTTACTTTTAGAAAGTAGATAACTCTTATTCCTTTTTTCTAGATAAAGAGCATACTTTGTTTCCACATCTTTAAAGTTTTCCATAAAAAAATTCCTCCTTATAATTAAGGACGAATTTAATTTCCGCGGTACCACCTTAGTTCGTAAAAACTTACGCATCTCGAAAGCCATAACGGGGCTAACCGGAAACTTTCTACTTTGTTCAAAAGTTCAACTCCATTGCTACCTTCCAAAAGAATTTTATAATTGTTTGCACCAACCACAATCTCTCTATCTAAAATATCTTTTGTACTCCTCAATTTCTTTGTTTTTATACGTTAGATTATAAACCAAATAACCTTGTTTGTAAAGCCCAAATTACTCTTCCGCCCCTTCCATATAGATACCACTATCTTCTTCGATTGGACCTTTCTCTTTTAAAATACGAGATAGTAGTTCTTTTCGATCTATAGATACAACACTATTATCTAAAGTCATAGAAGGTAGAATCACTTCATATTTGAAAGTTTCTCCGTCTTCTATAAACTGACAGTATTCCACTTCAATTTCTTTACCATTTTTCTCGTAATAAATATCTTTCATATATTGACATAATTCTTCACGTTCTAAATTCTTTTCAATTAGACGATATTGTTCCTCATTAGGATCTATTTCTTCTATTGGAGGATTATCTTGATTCGTTGAACTTTGATTATTACCGTTCAAAAACACATTTGTAGTAAATCCTATAGCAATTAGAACAACTCCAAAAATAAGAAGTATTATCCATAATTTATTTTTCATATTAATTCATTCTCCTTTAATAATATAAAGTAGCGGTTTGAATTGTAGCTGAACCAGTTGTTCTAGTTCCATTTTGATTAAAGTCATTAGTTGCTTCTACACTTACGGAAACATAGAAACAATAACTTCCCGTTAGACTAGAAACATCGTTTTTTAGACTCACAGTAGTATTGGCAGGAGTATAATAACCAACACGATTACTAAATCCTGTAAAGCCTCCTATACCAAATGTACTACTACTAGAATATACACCTGCTGACCCACGGAAAACTACCCACGCATTACCTTGATCACTCGATGCATTACCATTAATATAGACACTTAATTCTAGAGTTTGAACATCAGTTAAATCGACACAAACATTACCTCTATTAGTTGAGCCAGAGCTATTTCCCCAACCTCAACCACCATACCAGCGGTTACTTGCATATACCGTCGAA
>CANQDB010000069.1 GCA_947591175.1 uncultured Bacilli bacterium | reverse complement strand
GAGATATAGAAATAGAATGGAACATTGAATTTTAAGAAATAATGATATTTTTGGACTTTTCCTATTCCTGCACACGGTGGCAGAGATCCCGGTGCTATTCAAGGAAATACTTATGAAAAAAATCTCAATTTAGAGATATCTTTAGTCTTACGAGATGCCTTAATGGAAAAAGGAGCAATCGTCTATATGACTAGAGAAAGCGATGAAGATTTATCAAGTAAATGGGATCCTCGTAAAAAAAGAGGAGATCTCTATCGTCGAATTTTAATGTTTCGTAAAAAAGATGCCGATATGTATTTATCAATTCACATGAATTATCATAGTGATAGTGGTCAAAAAGGAATGGAAGTCCTCTATAACAATATAAATGAAAACAATAAACGTTTAGGAACTATTCTTATGGAAAACTTTAAACAGGACTTTGGTACCAAGAGAGTATTAAAAACAACCAATCTTTATATGTATAAAAATACGACAGTCCCGGGAGTCCTAATCGAATGTGGTTTTATCTCTAATGCTAGTGATAGACGTAATTTAAAAAATAAAGAGTATCAAAAAAGATTAGCAAGTACGATTACCAAGAGTGTTATCACGTACTTTAACTAATCTTTTTAATTTCAGTTCCTGGAAAATAATGGGCGAGTATTTGTTTATAATCGTATCCTTGTTTAGCCATACCATTGGCTCCATACTTACTTAATCCGAGTCCTGTCTCTAAGGCAAGGAAGGTGAAGGTCACTCCTTTTTCCGTAATTCGAACAGCAAAATCGGTACTCTTTAAACCTAGTAAATAATATAGATAATCAGTCCGATACTTGTACTTTCCAATCCGTAATTGTTTAACTCTTCCACCGATCGTCGTACTGACAACTGAGATCTTCGTGTCCTTGTTGATCGGCTGATTAAGTTTATGACTTAGTTCATCGAAACTATAAGTAACTGTATCGGTGTAAGGATATTCTTCGATATCCCAAGGACTCTCTACTGATTTCAAATAAGGAACATCGCGAAATAGAAAATCTCTTGCATCCTCTGTCTTACCATGATTTACAGCGTGGGTATACACTTGAATTGGTTCACCTTTATACGAAAGATATTCCCCTTGGGTTTCTTTGACTACAGCAGCCATCTCTTTGGCATAGACTAGATACTGATTTTTCCATAAACTCTTTAGATTCTCTTTATCTCTAAATATTTGAATGCGATTAATCTCTCTAATTGTCTCATCTTTTTCATCTTGTCTAAGAGCATAAGTTCTAGCAAGAACCGCTTGAGCCTTTTTGGCTTCGCGTTCAAAGAAGATAGGCATCTCAGCACACACTACGCCATAGGCATAATCCTCTAAATGAAATCGCTCTAAAATTCCGGAACTTCTCTTTAATGAAATAAACTTTCCCGCATTGATCGGAAGTTCATCTTCGACTTCCAATATTTCGATAGGCTTATTCTCTGGCAATAAATCCGTAAGAATTTCCACAAATTGGTAATATGGAAACATCTCATCGACATTTTGCTTTCCATTCATTACCAATGGATCGATTGTCAAAGCACTTACAACTATCCCATTAACTACAAGATAAACCTTGTTACCATTGAACTTGATACCTTGATTTCGAATATAGTTATTGACCTTTTCATAAATTGTTCTCTTTCTATTTTCTCCATAGAAGTCTTGGGCAAACTCATAAGTGTTATCTAAATAAAGATAAAGAGTCTCTTGCCCATTTACATCCAAAATAGAATGCTTATAAAACATAATATCACCTATAGATATTATGGAAAGATAAACATTTTTTCATACAAAAAACGAATTAAAAAGCAAAATACTTTAATTCGTTTTCTTTATCACAATCGATACCTGTTACATAAGACTTGTTGCCAATTACTTTCTTTAAATTCACTTTTTGTTTCGTATAAATATAGCGGTCGACTTCGCGAATTATCCTAATCGCTTCGAATAAAGCTCTTAAATATAAATCTAAAAATGACTCCGTCGAAGACTTCCTTTTAGTTGTTGGATAATACCACTTCTTATGATTTAAATTGAGTAGTTCCTCTTTATTTCGCACTTTAAAGTGATATGATACAACATTTTTCTTAAGATATTTCTTTGGACAAATGAAGTCCAAAGCTTCGTATCCTACTCGTTTGATCCCCCAAAAATCTTGCCTAAAGACTCTAAAGCAAAATCGCATTTGTTTTAAAGCAGTCTCATAGTAACTACTGATATTAGGAATCCCAAAAACTTCTTTATAAGTGAAGTCGAGAACTTCCTTTAACTCACTCGATAAAGGTGAGAGTTGAAAACAAAACGAAGTAACATCGAATTTCCAAGGTTTTATCTTGTTTCGTTCTTGAATAAAATAATTATCGATAAGCATTTCCATTTCACCATGTTTTTGGTTGTACTTAAGAGTACTTGGATCATCTTTACGATATTGACCTGAATGGTAAATAATAAATGGGTGACAAGTACTATCTAACACATAATGACATATTAGACCGTATAATTGGGCCATAACCTCAGGATTATTTTTATAGCCATTGTACTTTATATAATTGATAAGCGTTTCAAAAAATAAAAACGAAGAATGCCCATGAAAATAATGGCCGAAATCACGTATCTTTTTACCACTTTTTAAATTCGTCAAATTATAAAAGAAAAACACATCTGCACTTTGTCCAGCCTGTTTCATTCTTTCTTTATGATGCATGAGAAACTCCTTCCTTTTAATAGGAAGTCGATCGTAGACATCTAGGGCAAAATAAGAATGCGTAACTGTACTAGGCATAGTATCCCTCTTTCCTCTACGACAAATTATAACATACTTTTTCACTAGTTTTTCATATATTTTACATAATTTTTGTGGTATAATCTATAATAGGTGAGAAAAAATATGGCATACAAGGATAACAAAAAGTTCAAAACCTTAGAAGAACAAATTGAAATAATGAAGTACAAAGGCATGACAATCGAAAATGAAGCCTATGCTAGAGAAATTCTCCTCCGTGAGAATTACTTTTTCTTAAATGGTTATCGACACTTGTTCTTGAAGTCTCCTAATGATAAGACCTTTATTGAAGGAACTACTTTTGAAGAACTATATAGCCTTTTCCTCTTCGATAGATCTTTTAGAAACATTATTTTTAAGAACTTGCTGATTATCGAAAATAACTTGAAGTCGATTATCTCATATCAATTGTCGAAAAAATACGGTTATAAAGAGAACGATTACCTGAAACCGAAAAACTTTAACGAAGATCCAGCCCATGCTAGACAAGTTCATGATTTGATTCAGAAGATGAAAAGACAAATTCGGATTAATGGTAGTCAACATTCGGCAACCATGCACTACATAAATAATTACGGCTACATTCCGCTTTGGATTTTGGTAAAAGTTTTATCCTTTGGAATTGTTGGCGAACTATTTACGGTCCTCAAAAAAGAAGATCAAAATGCTATTGCCAATATTTACCAAGTAGAGGTTGATGACTTGATGGTTTACTTGCCGATTCTTGCCAATTATCGTAATTTGTGTGCACACGAGGATATCTTGTACGAAAATAAGACGCAAAAACAAATCGATGACACTCTATTCCATGCACTATTAGGTATTGAAAAAGTAGAAGGTGAGTATCAACAAGGTAAAAACGACTTGTTTGCTCTCATGATTATTTTAAGACAGTTATTAAATAGTCAAGATATGAAAAATCTTTTAGAAGAAGTAGATCATATCTTAAAGAATTTAGAATACAATTTGAAGACGATTCCTATATCAAAAGTATTGGATCGTATGGGCTTCCCAGAAAATTGGAAAGAATTGGGAACTATTAGAAAGAAGGTAGAAGAATGAGAAATAAATTAATAACAATGGCCTCTTTAGTAGTTACATTTGTAATTGGAGGGGTTTTCACGTATTATGCTGTAATTCCATCTTTAATAAGAGACACTGGTAGAGATATTTTTATCGGTAGTTCAACTGATAATGGTGTCGTTCAATGTGCTAATAACGTAACGATTACCGAAAATAGTATAAGTGCCGCCGTTGGCAAAATCTATAATGCGGTCGTTATGATCGAAAATTATAGTAACAACAATGCTTTAGGTACAGGAAGTGGTTTTATCTACAAAGTAGATGATGATTATGGCTACATTATGACGAACCATCACGTAATTGCTAATGGTAACCAAACGACTGTTATCTTAGCCAATGATACGGAAGTTGATGGTACTGTTTTAGGAAGTGATCCTTATCTAGATTTAGCAGTTGTTAGAATTGACAAAGAGTATGCTTTACAAGTTGCTACTATCGGTAGTAGTGAGCAAGCTGCTTTAGGTGATACGGTCTTTACCGTGGGAGCACCTCTTGGCTACGAGTATCGTGGTAGTGTTACTAAAGGAACATTATCTGGTAAAAATCGTATGGTTTCTGTTACCGTCAACAGTAGTGATGATTGGATCATGAGCGTTCTTCAAATCGATGCCGCTATCAACCCTGGTAACAGTGGAGGACCATTATTAAATGTTAATGGTGAAGTAATCGGTATTAACTCATTGAAACTAGTTAAAGACGAAATCGAAGGTATGGGCTTTGCTATTCCAATCGAAGACGCTATGAAGTATGTTGAATTCCTTGAAAAAGGTGAAACTATTGAAAGACCTTTAATTGGTATTACGATGGCTAATGTTGGAGATACTTATCTCTTATTCCAAAATGGTGTTCGTCTTGATGACGATATCGAATATGGTGTCGTAGTTATCAGTACCGTTTCAGGAAGTGGTGCTAACAAAGCGGGACTTAAAAAAGGCGATGTCATCACTCGTATCGAAGGTAAAGAAGTTAAAAGTGCCGCATACTTAAAATACGAGCTATATAAACATAATCCTGGAGATACTATTGAATTAACGTACATTCGTGATGGCGAAGAACAGACAGCCAAAGTAACCTTAACGAAAAGTGATTAGACCTTAGGGTCTTTTTTCTTTTGGTTATGCTATAATAATAAAGGAAAGGCAATGATTTTCATGAAAAAAGTTATCTTAAAAGTTGAAGGAATGACTTGTTCGGCCTGTTCTAATCACGTCGAGAAGTATTTAAATAAACAAAATGGAGTGCTCGATGCTTCTGTTAATTTAGTCATGGGGCAAGCCCTTATCCATTATGAAGATGATATCTCTATTGAAACACTAGGAAAGTATATTATAGATTCGGGGTATACATATGGTGGAATTTATGATGAAACCAAAGAAACTAAGAATGATAACAGTAAAATATATTTGATTTTGTTGGGTATTTTAATGATCTTCATCATGTACCTTTCGATGGGACATATGCTAAATCTTCCATGTATTCCTTTTTTAAATAAAATGGTCTATCCTGTTCCTTATGCTATGGTTCTTTGCTTGCTTTCTATCCCTTATCTTATCTATGGCTTAGACATTTTAAAAGCGGGAATTAAAAATCTGTTTCACAAATCTCCTAATATGGATACGCTTGTCTCTTTAGGAGTAATTGTGAGTTTCCTTTATAGTGTAGTGAACCTCGTTTCGCTTATGCTTGGTGATTATTTGAAAGTAGAGAACCTGTATTTTGAATCAGTTTGTATGATTATTCTCTTTATTAAATTAGGTCGCTATATCGATAAGAATAGTAAGGAAAAAACGAAAGAAGCCATTCAAGAATTAGTTAAGGTAACACCAGAGTCAGCATTATTAAAAACAAAAAACGGTGAAAAAGAAGTAACGATCGACGAAGTTAAGGTAGGAGATACTTTGATTGTTAAGCCAGGTATGAAAGTAGCGGTGGATGGTAAAATCATAAAAGGGGAAGCCCATTTTGACGAATCGTTTATTACCGGAGAATCAGAGCCTTCTAAAAAAGGTAAAGGCGATAGTGTTGTCGCAGGAGCCATTAATTACGATGGAGTAGTCCTTTATGAAGCCTTAAAAATTGGACCTAAATCGACGATATCCGAAATGGTGCATTTAGTTTTAGAAGCGAGTAACTCAAAGATGCCTATTTCAAGAGTTGCCGATAAAGTTAGTTTCTATTTTGTACCTTTGATAATGGTTTTATCTCTTCTTACACTTGTGGGCTACTTAATTCTAGGCTTTCCTTTAAATGATGCCATCACAAGTATGGTTACAGTTCTAGTTGTAGCCTGCCCTTGTGCTCTAGGATTAGCAACTCCTTTAGCTATCGTTGTCTCGATTGGTTCTTTAGCTAAAAAGGGAATTTTAATTAAATCTAGTGAAACTTTAGAAATTGCTTCCCATATCGACACAGTCGTAATGGATAAAACTGGTACTTTAACTTATGGTAAATTAAGTATTAGTAAACTATATAACTATTCAAGTTATAGTGATAAAGACTTATTAAATATAGTAAGTAACATCGAAAGTAATTCGACTCATCCGATTGCTTTAGCCCTCTCTAATTATAAGGAGAATGACTTAAAAGTAACTAATTATAAAGAGACATCTGGAATTGGTGTTACTGCTAAAGTAAATGGCAAAAGTTACTCACTTGGAAATAGTAAAGTCTTAAAAGAGTTAAAGAATTCACATCAAAAAGATGAAAATAATTTGGCAGAAGCTGGAAATAGTATCATTTATATTTTAGAAGATAAAAAGATTATCGGTCTAATTGGAGTCAAAGATATTTTAAGAGATGAAGCAAAAGAGACTATTGTTAGACTTAAAGATTTAGGGGTTAAAATAGTAATGCTAACAGGAGATAATGATTTAACTGCTAAGAGGATTGGTAAAGAACTAGGAATAGATGAGATTGTTTCTAATTGCCTACCTAAAGATAAGACCACTTACATCAAAGAACTCCAAAAACAAGGCCACAAAGTCATGATGATTGGTGATGGTATAAATGATG
>CANQDB010000068.1 GCA_947591175.1 uncultured Bacilli bacterium | reverse complement strand
TGGGTTTCTATGACGAAATGGATATTTCCTTTATTTTACCATTTATGAGTGTAATGATTATGATTTCGACTTTTAGTTACGATTCCTATAATAAATGGGATGCCTATCTAATATCATTTCCAAATGGAAGAAAGAATAGTGTCAAAGCCAAATATTTAGCCACTCTTTTAATGATACTTGCTGTATCGATAGTTACACTTATCTTATCCTTTGTAATTGCCTATACAAGTACCGAAACTATTAACTTCGAGCAAATAATTTATACGATGTTAGGCACATTAGTTGGAACTATTCTCGTTCTTTCGATAATGTATCCCATCATTTATAAATTTGGAGTTGAGAAAGCAAGAATTGCTATTTTTGCACTTGTTTTTGGTATCGTCTTTATCGGAGAAATTATTCTCCAGTACGTTGATTTCTCATTTCTAAGCCCAGTGTTTACCTTTCTTGGCAATTATATTGTTTTATCAATAATAATAATTTCCGTCCTTATGGTTTATGCATCATATAGAATATCGTTAAAAATTCAAATGAAAAAAGAGTTCTAAAAAATTAAGTTAAATCACCGATAACATGATATAATTTGAGTATACAAGGAATTGTCTACTCATTTTTTTATAAAAATGAGTAAGAAAAAGGTGTATTTGTTATGGAAAAGAAAAAAATAATAGGTGCTATTATAGTAATAGTAATAATCTTAATATTAGGAATTATAGGATATTTTATATACGATAACTCAATCGATAAAACGAAATACTTAACCGATCGTGATTACCTATATGACATTGCTATTGAATATTTTAGAAGTCAAAACGATGATTCAAATCAAGTCGAAGAAGATTATCAACAAATAATAGCTTATCATGGCTTTGGAGTTAGCACTGATGACGATTATCAGTATGCATATATCTGTATAAATGAAACCTCATATTATGTAAAAGATGGTAAATTATATTCAGGATCTGGTAGTTATAATACTCCATATAAATTCACATTCAAAAATGATGAAGTTATCAAAATGGAATCTCCAGGGGAAGGCTTTACTAATCCAACATCTGAGCAACTTCTACCAAAAACAATATATAATTCCTTCACAAATTTTATTCAAAATGGTGATTATAAATTATTAAATAGGGAAATTGAACAAAATATGAAAGAACATTACAAATATTTGGCTTCGTTAGAAATTAAAGCTTTTTAATAGTAACCATAGGTGTTTTTCTTTACTTTAAGCCGCTAGATATTATATAATGAGAATAACGAGGAGTAAATATAATGAAAGTACTATTAATCATTCCTGCTTACAATGAAGAAGAAAATATTGTAAGAGTCTATCAAAAAATAAAAAAATCAGATAAATCACTTGATGTCATAGTTATTAACGATGGCTCAAAAGATAAAACAGGAATCTTGTGCAAAGAAAATCATATTCCATGTATTAATTTAGTTCATAATTTAGGAATTGGTGGAGCTGTACAAACTGGATATAAATATGCACTTCATAATAATTATGATATAGCGATTCAATTCGATGGTGATGGACAACATGATGTAGCCTATATAAAAACTTTAATGGAACCGATAATAGAAAAAAAAGCCAATATGGTAATTGGCTCACGTTTTATCGACAAAATGAGTAGCAATTTTAAATCAAGTCGCACACGAAGAATAGGAATTACACTTATTTCTTTCTTTATCAAATTGGTAACCGGGAAAAAAATATATGATACAACGAGTGGGTTTCGAGCAATTGATCGAACATTAATTGAGGAGTTTTCCACTAATTATCCAGTGGAATATCCTGAACCTGTTTCGACGACTGAAGCTTTAAAAAATAAATACACAGTAGTAGAAGTACCAGTTAGTATGAACGAGCGTGAACTAGGGAAATCGAGTATTCATACTTGGAAAAGTGCATATTATATGATCAATGTAATTTTATCCATCTTAGTTGTAGGTATTAGGGGGAAAAAGAAATGACAGTAAATTTATTTGTTTGTTCTTTAATATTTAGTTGCTTTGTATTACTTTTTATTCTTTTTTTATTAAAAAAACAAAAAATTACGATTAAATATTCTTTAGTTTGGTTCTGTGTTTTCTTCTTTTTGACGATTTGCCTTCTAATTCCTGGATTACTAGATTTTCTTACAAAACAATTAGGATTTCAGACACCATCTAATATGGTTTTTTCTTTGTTGATAGCATCTCTTATTATCATCACGATTGCTCTTACAGTAATTGTATCGACACAAGATAAGAAAATTCGATTATTGATTCAAGAGATATCTATTTTAAAAAAGGAAGCTAATAAGAAGTAGGTGAAACATGGTTAAAGTATCAATAATCGTTCCTGTCTATAATGCTAGTAAGCATGTTGGAAAATGTATTGAAAGTATACTAGCTCAAACATTTGCTGACTTTGAACTAATCTTAATTAACGATGGTTCGACAGACGATAGTTTAAAAGTAATCGAAACATACAGAGAAAAGGATAGGCGAATCAAAATAATTGATCAAAAAAATCAAGGAGTAGCTAAGACCAGAAATAAAGGAATGCAGTTAGCGAAAGGGAAGTATATTGCTTTCGTCGATAATGACGATTATTTAGATTGCGACTATATTGAGAAATTATACACTATTATTTCGTCAAATAAAGGAGATCTTGTCTTAACGGGATATCGTCGAATAACCAAAGATAAAAAAATATTACATTTAGAAAAACTGAAGGATACACCATGGTCGAAATACATAATTACGGCTCCTTGGGCTAAAATGTATCGTACAGCTTTTTTAACTCAAAATAAAATAGAATTTTTAAACTATCCAATCGGAGAAGATGTCTATTTTAATTTATCAATTTATGCTAAAAAACCTAAAATTGTAACAGATTCTTACATTGGTTATAATTGGTTCTATAACGAAGAAAGTGTTTCTAACACTTCCCAAAAAGGTTTAAATAAAAAAGTGGATATCTTAACATTTATACAATATATTTTAGACTTATATCCCCAAACAGATGAGTTTTTATCTTATTATTTGATACGTTATTATATATGGTATTTACTATTTTCAGGAAAAAACGCCACAAAAGAAGAATTCGTTGAAGAATATAAGCGGATAAAAACTTTTTATCATGAGAAAGATATTAAAGCTAAATTTTCTCCTTTATCAACGAAAATAAAAGGTGAACCACTCCGTAATCGGCTGATTGTTTTTATATTCTTAATGATGGAAAAAATCCATTTAATACCTTTCTTTGCCTGTTTTTATTGCAAAGGATAATTGAAAGTAGGAAAGAAAAAATGAAAGATAGAGAAAAAATAAAAATTTATATTGCAGCCCACAAAAAAGTAGATTTTCCGAAAGACAAAATATATGTTCCTATACAAGTAGGCGCTCATAACAAAGAAAAATTTACAAAAGTGACAGATGATATAGGAGATAACATATCATCGAAAAACCTAAATTTTTGTGAATTGACAGCTACTTATTGGATATGGAAAAACGATAACTCTGATATCGTTGGTTTAACACATTATCGAAGATACTTTTTTAAAGATAATAAAAACACCTTTGACCATTTACTGGATCGAAATACCATCTTAGATTACCTTAAGAAATATGATTTAATTGTTCCTAGAAAAAATTATTTATTACGGTGTAAAAACTTGCGAAGTTCATACCAAAAATTTCATCATATTGAGGATTGGGAAATTTGTAAAAAAGTAATTGCCGAAAAATACCCTAATTATCTAGATTCCTTCGAATGGATGGAGAAAAGTCGTAAATTTTATGCCTGTAATATGTTTATTTCTTCAAAAGCTTCATTTGATTCCTATTATGAGTGGTTATTTGATATCTTATTTGAAGTCGAAAAAAGAGTTGATATCAGTAATTATGATTCGTATAATAAAAGAATATTTGGCTTTTTATCAGAACGGCTTTTTAATGTTTGGATTCATCACAACAACAAAACAGTTAAAGAAGTTCCTGTGTATAATTTAGATAAAAATACAAAAGTTGAAAATATCGAATATCATATTAAAAAAACCATTTTTGGAAAATAATAACCATTAGAAAGGAGATTCCAATCATGAAGAAAAATAGTATTAAGAAAAACTTCATCTACAGTTTAATTTATCAGTTATTAATCATACTATTACCACTTATTACCACTCCTTATCTATCTCGTGTTTTACAGGCTGAGTCTATTGGTATCTTTGGATATACACTTTCAATTGTCACATACTTTGTTATGCTAGGATCACTTGGTGTTTCGATGTATGGACAAAGAGAAATAGCCTATCATCAAAATGATAAAAAAAGAGCCAGTAAAGTTTTCTACGAGTTATTTATTCTAAGATTTATTTCATTACTGATTGCTATATTATTCTTTTATTTAATTTATGGAAGAGTAGGAACTTATGCTCCTTATTATCGTATTTTGATTATTCAGTTAGTAGCATCTATGCTCGATATAAATTGGTTCTTTCAAGGCTTAGAAGAGTTTGATAAAACAGTTATTCGTAATCTTGTTGTGAAAGTCTTAAGTCTGTTTTTGATTTTTACTTTAGTAAAAAAACCAGAAGACTTAGGCCTATATATGCTTATCTATGTAGGAGCTGAATTAATTGGAAACCTTTCGATGATTTTTTATCTTCCTAAATATTTGGTTCGAGTTCCTTTCAAAGAATTAGAAATTAAGAAAATAATAAAACCCGTTATCTTACTTTTTTTACCACAAATTGCGATTCAAATTTATACTGTACTAGATAAAACGATGATTGGGTTTATCACATCTGATATGGTTGAAGTAGGATATTATGAACAGGCTCAGAAAGTAGTAAGAGCAGCTATGCTTGTTCTTGCAGCTTTACAAAGTGTTATGAACTCTCGAATTGCCAATGCTTATCATGAACATGATGAAAAAGAAATAAAAAGTTGTCTTGAAAAATCATTTGATTTTGTTTGGCTTTTATCAATTCCTATGGTACTAGGATTTATAGCAATTGTTTCCAAACTCGTACCATGGTATTATGGAAATGGCTTTGATGGAGTAACTAATATTATTATTGCCACGGCACCGATACTAATAGCCATTGGTTTAAATGGTATCACAGGCGTACAATATTTGGTTCAGACGGGACGCCAAAATGTATTTACGGCTTCTGTTATCGTTGGAGCCTTGGTCAACGTTTTACTAAACATCATACTTATTCATTACTATAAAGGAGTAGGAGCTGCTATTGCTTCAGTTTTAGCAGAAACAACTATTTTAGCCATTCAACTTCATTATTTTAAAGGTCAGTTTCGTTTGCGAGATATTTTAAAACGTTCGATAAAATGTGTATTGAGTGGAATTGTTATGTTTGTAGTTGTAGCTTTTGTTACCAACCAGTTGAGTGTTAGCATCATGAATACGCTTATTGAAGTAGTTATCGGTATCTCTGTCTATATTGCAATGCTTTCGCTTCTCAGATATCAATTCTTAAAAGATATCTGGAATCCTATTAAGCAAAGCATTGGGGTAAAATTAAAAAGAGGAGGTCATCATGCAAATCATTAAAAATATAGTCAAAAAAATTTTAACTCAAACTCGTATTGCTAATGTTTTATTAGTAATGCGATATCATCGTAAAAATAAAAGCATGTTAAAGACAAGTTTCTTTGGTATCAAATCACTTTTTCTATTTCGAGCCCCTTCTTGTAAAGGCTCAAAAGGAGTTCAAGCTAGAAAATTATTTTCGAAAGCCAAAGTTCAAATTGATGAAGAGAGTCGTTTTGTGTATAACCTCGATATATATAAAACTATGCATCGTGATTACCTCATGCTTGGTAATATAACAATGGACTATACGAGAATACTTGAACATTCACTTGAAGATTTCAAAAAAGAAAACAAAAAAATAAAAGAAAGTACTTATCAAGAAGATCAAGAAGGATTACTTATAGGTATCGAAATCTATCTCGACAACATTATAAAAGCATTAGCAAAGAGTCATCATCCAGAAAAAGAAAAATTAACAAGGTACTTTGAAAATATAAAGACAAAAAAAGCATCCTCTTTTGAAGAAGCACTCCAACGAATCCTCTTCTACAACCAACTTCTATGGCAATCAGGGCATGATTTAAATGGCTTAGGAAGACTTGATAAAATCCTAGATCCATATTATAAAAAAGATATAAAAGAACAAAAACTGACAAGAGAACAAGCCCATGAGATGTTAAGTGATTTTGTACAAGTTTTACACAAACATTATTGGGTTAAAAGCAATTCCCTTTTAGGAGATACTGGACAAATCATTATTCTAGGGGGAAAGGATGAGACAGGTAATTATTTTACCAACGATTTGACATATCTCTTTATAGAGGTTATGAAAGAAGTCCAATTGCCAGATCCAAAAGTTTTATTAAGAGTGACAAAAGAAGTTCCTAGAGACTTAATGGAACTATCCCTTTCTTGTATCCAAACTGGAGTAGGATGTCCTTTATTTGCTAACGATGACGTGATTATTCCTAAACTAATTGCCTTTGGTTATGAGAAAAAAGATGCTTATAACTATGTTACTTCTGCCTGCTGGGAACCACTAATTGCCAGCCGTTCAATTGATCAAAATAATGTTGACTCCATCGTTTATATGGAACCCTTCTTAGAAATGTTAGAAAAAGAAGATTTAGAAGAAATTGATAATTATATGAAATTAATAAAGACCTATAAAAAATATTTAAAGAAGTATATTCAAGATTTTGTTAAACGTATTAACGAAATAAAATGGGAGCCTAGTCCTATTCTTTCTCTTCTTACGGACGACTGTAATAAGAAAACCAAAGATATTGCTTTAGGTGGAGCTCATTATAACCATTATGGTTTTACTGCTGTATCACTTTCTAATGTAGTCAACAGTATTTATAATATCAAAACACTAGTGTATGACAATAAGAAATATAGTTTAAAAGACCTCAATGAGAGCCGAAACCATAACTTTGAAAATAATGAAGAACTTGTTCACGAATTACAAAATCAACCGACTCGCTACGGAACAGATCAAAAAGAAATCATCGATTTATCTAATGAGATTACTACATTTGTAGACGAAATAATTAGTAAAGAAAAAAATCCTC
>CANQDB010000067.1 GCA_947591175.1 uncultured Bacilli bacterium | reverse complement strand
GTTCTATTATAAATTCAAGTCTCTTTTTTATATAAAGGTTATTCATTTAAAAGATTTAGTGCACATACTTTCAAAATCGGGCATTTAAATTTTTATTTAGTGATGATATTAAAAGTGTTGACAAATACTCTTTTTCTATTATATAATTGCTCTTGCTTTAGAGGGAGGATTTATATGCAAAGCAACTTAGTAGTAGAAGGATTATTAGAACCTAAATTTAAAGATTTATCTATTAGAAATGTTGAAAGCCTTTTTTCAAGAGTAGTATTAACAGGACTTGATGAAGCAGTACAAGTTGAGGGATTGTTAGAAAATTATCGTTTTCAAAAGAGAGCTTTACCATATGTTGCCCCTTATATACATGCTTATTTAGATCAACTTGGCGTATCTGATGCTCCAGTTGCGGTTTCATCTTTAGGTAAAAATCCGATGAATTCTAGCTCTTTTTGGACACACTATTATGATCCTGTGGATAAATTATTAGCTATGGGGTTAGCTCTTGATGAACTTTCTTTTGAAAGCTCTGACACTTCACTTAGAGATAATCCTAACAAATGCTATATAATTCGAAAATAGGCATTTAAGGTGCCTTTTTTCTTTGCATTTCTTGACGTTTATTATATAATAAATGTGTTAAGGACTAGGTGATATTATGTTTGAAAGTTTAGGAGAACATTTACAAAATGCCCTTCATAAAATAAAAGGTTATGGTAAAATTACTGAAGATAACATTTCGGATATGATGCGGGAAATTAGGCTTGCCTTACTTGAAGCCGATGTTAATTATCAGGTTGTCAAGGAGTTTACCAACACTGTTAAGGAAAAGGCTCTAGGTGAAGAAGTTCAAAATAGTATTAAACCAGGAGATTTATTCGTAAAAATTGTGCAAGATGAATTGACTGAGTTACTGGGTGGAAAAAGTGAGCCTCTTAACTTAAAGGGAAATCCGGCGACTTTGATGTTAGTAGGACTTCAAGGTTCAGGTAAAACGACGACTATTGGAAAATTGGCTAACTTTTTACGTAAAAAAGAAAGCAAAAATCCGTTACTTGTTGCCTGTGATGTGTATCGTCCGGCCGCAATCGACCAATTAAAACAAATTGGTAAACAGTTGAATATAACGGTTTATGAAGAAGGTAAAAAGGACCCTGTTGAAATTATTAAACATGCTCTAGATTATGCCAAAGAAAACCATCACGATTACGTTTTAATCGATACAGCAGGACGTTTACATATCGATGATGAATTAATGCAAGAATTACAAAATATTAACGAATATCTTCATCCCCAAGAGATTCTTTTGGTAATCGATGCTATGATGGGACAAGATGCTATTAATGTCATTCAAGGATTCAATAATCAATTACCTCTTACGGGTGTTATCTTAACTAAATTAGATGGAGATACTCGAGGTGGTGTAGCTTTATCAGTAAGACATTTGACTAACGTGCCTATTAAATTTGTCGGTGTATCTGAAAAGTTAGATGGACTTGATTCATTCGATCCAAAGCGAATGGCAGGTCGTATCTTAGGAATGGGCGATATTGTCTCTCTAGTAGAAAAGGCTACTGAAGCAATAGATGAAAAAGAAGCGGAAAAGACCGCTAAGAGAATGCAAAGTGGTAAGTTTGATTTGGAAGATTTCTTAAGTACCATGAAACAAATGAAAAAACTTGGCCCTATTGAGAATTTACTAAAATTACTTCCGGGTGCTTCAAAGATGGGACTTAATAATATTCAAATAGATCCTAAATTGATGGCTAGGACTGAAGCCATAGTTCTTTCGATGACACCAGAAGAAAGACGTCATCCAGAAATTATCAAGGCTAGTAGAAAGACTAGAATTGCTAAAGGATGTGGCTTATCAGTTGCTGAAGTAAATAAATTATTAAACCAATTTGAACAGATGAAAAAAATGATGAAACAAATGCAAAATGGAAAGATGAAATTCCCGTTCTAAAAGGCATTTTTTTCTTTGCTTGCTTTTTATAAAAAAATAATTGATTAGTTTACTTTTCAGAAATATTTAGGCAAACGTGATAGGTACCTTTCTCCTATTTTCATATCTTATGTTAGATAGGAGGAATGAAAAATGTTTCAAGATCGTTGCTATGATAGAGACAATGATATGACAACACAGTTTGTCGGTAACAACAACACTGTAGATATCGACATGAATGTAGACTCAAACTTTGGTGACATGCCTATGATGGGTATGGGTGGAACTATGCAAAGTCCAATGGTTGGACCTGTTCAAGAAAGAGTAGTTAACCGTACTTTTGTGCATGAAGTACCTCATGTATGTCCAATTCACACTCGTGTTATTAACCATCATATTTACAAACATACTTATCGTCCTTGTTATACTTGCTCAGAAGAAAATGTTTGTAGCAATATGCAATGTGGTTCGTGTTGTCAATTTAAATAAGACCTGCGGGTCTTTTTCTTCTGTAAAAAAATTGACAAATGTATAAACATTGTATATACTATAAACATGCGGAGATGATTATATGGAAGTTAGACTTCAAAAATGGGGAAATTCTATGGGAATTAGGATTCCTAGTAGTATTTTAAAATCTTTAAATTTGAAAACTAATGATATGTTGAATATAGAACTAGCCGATAACAAAATAGTTATTAGTGTGTCTCAGAGAAAAAAGATATCGTTAGAAAAAAGATTTAGGGAATATAATGGTGAAAATCTCGCCAAAAATTTTTCGTGGGATGAAAGTGTAGGAAAAGAAATATGGTAAAGAAATATATACCGGAGCAAGGCGATATTGTTTTCTTAGACTTTAATCCAATAAAGGGTCATGAACAATCGGGATTTAGACCGGCGGTTGTAATTAGTAATAATATTTTTAATCAACATACAAAAATGGTTATTGTGTGTCCAATTACTTCTAATGATAAAGATTTTCCAACGCATTATAAGTTGGAAGATACTAAAGAAGTATATGGTTCTGTATTGTGTGAACATATTAGAAGTATAGATTACGAAATAAGAAAAATAAAATTTGTTGAAAAATTAAGCGATAATGATTTGATAAGTGTAATTACATTATTGAATGCCTGTATTGAAGAATAAATTAGTAAATAATATCTGCCGGTCTTTTTCTATAGGCAATTTGTTTACATTGTCAACTATTGTCTAATTTTGTCATTTCTATTGTACTTTCCTGTAAATTAGCGTATTCTTAAAATAGAAAAGGGAAGGGTGATAGATAGTGTTGTTTCCGTCGATCGATAAGATACTGAATTTGGTTGATTCGAAGTATGAACTTGTTCATATTGTGGCAAAAAGAAGTAAAGAAATGGCTAAAAATGGTCATTATCAATTGCCAGATGAGGAATATGATTCGGTAAAACCTATTGGTAGAGCATTGGAAGAAGTAGAGAAAGGCTTGATCGTCATTAAAAAAGATTAAGTCTTTTTCTTTTGACTTTGATATAATATGGTTAAGGTGATGCAAAATTGAAAATCGAGCGCTTTAAAAAGTTAAAAAATGGGCAGTATGAAATAGTTTTAAACGAGGGTAATTATACTTTACATGAAGACCTTATTTTAAAGTATGATTTGCTTTTGAAAAGGGAAGTTACGGAAGAATTGCTGTTTCAATTACTAGAAGAGAATCAACGTTATGTCATTTATGATATTTGTTTAAAAATGCTTTCAAGACGTTTACGCAGTAAGAAAGAACTAGTAAATTTACTAACTAAAAAAGGGTACGCTCCTGAAAAAATTGAGGAAGCAATTGCTCTATTAGAAAAACAGGGTTATCTTAACGATTTACAGTATGCTTCTAGTTATGTTCATGATCGAATTTTGTTAAGTTACGATGGGCCTAAAAAAATCGAAACACAGCTAACAAAAAATGGAATAGATACTAAGTCTTCAAAAGAAGCGATGGCTCAATTTAGTTTAGATATACAAAAGGAAAAGATAACTAAAATTATCCAAAAAGAAAGGAAGACAAACAGGACGAAGAGTAATTCGGTTCTCAATCAAAAAATAGTTTTACATTTAGTCAATTTAGGTTATGATAGGAGTCTAGTATTATCTTTACTTGAAAGTAACAACGAAGTAGATGTGGAAAAAGAAAAAGAGTTGGCTACACGCGAGTATCAAAAACTTTATCAAAAATTAAGTCGCAAGTACGAAGGCAGGGAACTGGAATTAAAAATTAGGCAAAAGATGTATCAGAAAGGTTTTACTTCTTATGAATAGAGTCAAAGAGTTTTATCTAAAACATGAACAGGAAATTTCGATTGTACTCTTTATTCTTTTACTGTGTTCTTTTTTGTTGGCCGTACTTTCTCCAGGCTATGATTATTGGTGGCATTTAAAAACAGGAAACTATATTTTAAGTACACATACGATTCCTAAAACGGCTCTTTTCTCGTGGTATGGGCTAAGTAATAATTTGCCTTGGATTAGTCACGAGTGGTTGAGTGAAGTTATTATTGCTTCTTTCAAGTCGCTTTTTGGTTCGTATGGTATTATTACTTATTGCCTTTTTTGGCTAGGTCTTACTTTCCTTTTACTTTATTGGTTTTTAAAGAAAAATATTTTAAATAATTTTCCTTTTACACTCGGATACTTTTTCTTAGGTGTTTTTATCCTAGGAATGGGACTTATTCCAAGACCTCATCTTATCAGTAATTTTCTTTTTTTACTTACGCTTTGGCTATTATTTGACTTCTATCATAACGAAAAAAGTAAAAAGATTTATTTTATGCCAGTTATTGCTTTACTTTGGGCAAATATTCATGGGGGTTCCTCTAATTTGCCATATATTTTATGCTTTACTTTTACTTTGTTAGGACTATTTACTTTTCAGATTTCAAAAATCGAAACTAAAAAAATGTCTGTTAAACAACTTCGAACTTATTTCTTAATTGGTTTATTTTGTCTTTTGGTTATTCCACTTAACCCACATGGCTTAACAATGGTAGGTTATCCATATACTAATTTTTTCGATTCCTTTATGCAAAATATTATTATAGAGTGGCAGGCTCCAAAATTGCTTACAATGGAAGGCTTTCCTATACTTATTCTTTTATTATTAGTCGTAGGCTTTATTATTTTTACTAAGAAAAAGATACCATTTATTCCTTTAGTTTTGGTTTTACTTTTTGGTGGATTATCCTTAAAGAGTATGCGCTTTGTTCCTTATTTTTACTTCACCGCCGGATATATGTTATTTCAATTGGTTCCATCTTGTAAGGTTTCGTTAGTTGCTTATCGTCTTGTTGGAGGCTTGTCCCTTTTGTTTCTTATTGCCTTTTTACCGCGTAACTTAACTGCTGCTTATCAAAAGACTAATACTTCCTTAATACCTGATTCCGTGATTAATATTTTAAAAGAAGAACAACCTAAACGACTTTTCAACTATTACGATTACGGTGGCTATTTAATTTATCAAGATATACCTGTCTTTATCGATGGGCGAGCCGATATTTATTCTAATTACAACTTACGTGATTTCAATCAAATTATTTGGTTGAACGATGGTTTTGAAGAGACTATCAGTAATTATGATTTCGATTATTACCTTATACCAAGTCATTTACCATTAGTTACATATTTAGAAGAATCTAACTATTTACTTTTATATCAGGATACGGAAACTAAAATTAATCTATATAAAAAGCTATAACGTTTTTTTCGCTATAGCTTATTTTTTAATTTGTACTATTTTGTTCAAGTAGAGATTCTTTTGTTTGTTTCATAAGTAAGTCATATTGATCTCTTAAAGTGTCATCAGTAATATTCATACCAAATTCACTTCTTAAATCCATTAAAGCAGTTACTTGAATTGTTGGATCATCATCTAATTTTTCTTCCCCTAAAGTTTCTCTAATCTTATCTTTCCATTGGTCGAGTGGTGCTTTTTCTTTTTGTTCTTCTTTTAAGATGATGTGGTAACCGAATTCTGTTTCAACTGGTTCAGCGGTATATTTTCCTGTTTCTAGTGCTTTAGCAGCATCTTCGAAAGCCTCTGGGTAATCACCTTTAGTAATGAATCCGATTTCTCCACCATCTTCTTTAGTATCTTCATCTTGTGATACTTCTTTGGCAACTGTAGCAAAATCTTCACCATTATTTAAACGAGTGATAATATCTTTAGCTTTTTGAAGGGCTTCATCTTTTTTAGTTTGTTTTTCAGCTTCCGTCATACTGTCAGTAGCTTCAGAAGTTATTAAGATATGACGAACTTTAATATCACCGAATACTTCACTATCGTAGTAACTTTGAATTTCTTGATCAGTTACACTATTTTTAGCATAGTCTTCAACGGCTTTCCCTCTTTTATATTGAAGGGCTAAGTATTCTCTTAAGTCTTCCATTTTCGAAATACCGAAGGCTTGTTGAGTTTGCTCTAATAACTTTTCTTCTGTTTGAAAAGTTACTAACCAAGTATCAATTTGTCCTTGAACTTCTTCGTTTTCTTCGTCCGTAGTAGGATACTTGATATTTAATATCTTAGCATCGATCATATCTACTAAAACACCGATGGCATACGTATTTTTCATTTCTTCGTATAAATCATCTACTGAAATAGAGTTATTATCATTTAACGATACAACTGCTTCTTGACCATTTTCTAACTTAGGGGCTGCTCCACATCCAGTTACTAATAATAAGATGCATAAACATAGTAGTATTTTTTTCATAATTTCCTCCTTTGAAATACACCAATATCATAACAAAAAACATTTTAAAATACAACTATTACTAAATAAATTCTACAAAGAAGTAGCACCAAAACACCTCTTTTCCCATAAAATAATGTGAGTCATGAAAAAGGAGGAATTTCATTATGGGAAATAATGTATCATCTGCAGCTATCGTTTTAGTTTTATTCATCTTATTAGTAATCATACTCGGTGCTTGGATTTAATTAAGTTAGGAGGTGTTTCTTAAATGTCTTGTCAAAATAATGAAAACAACAACACTTGTAAGGGTGGTACTGGCTTCGTTATCATCGTTGTTTTATACATCTTACTTGCCATCATTATCGGTGGATGTGTAGCCTACTAAAAAAGAGGAAGATTTTCCTCTTTCAGACTGTTGACAAATAGGTAAAATATATTGCTTATTTGTCTTTTTTTTGTTTAAAGACCCAAAATTTGATAAAAAA
>CANQDB010000066.1 GCA_947591175.1 uncultured Bacilli bacterium | reverse complement strand
GTTTAACAAAGCCACAAGATACAATTCGTGAATGGGATGCTTCAGAGGCACAAGATGGAAGTGTAATAGCTTATGTCCATAAAGTAAATGAAGATGACTCTGATAAATATCAATTGACGATTGCGACCGATGGAGAAGTTTATGCTCCTATCGATTCTTCATACTTATTTTCCTCTTTAAAAGTGCCAATTGATTTTAATAATTTTAATACCTCTTATGTAGAAAATATGTCTGGAATGTTTAGTGGTTGCCAATATGAAAATTTAGATTTAAGTAGTTTTAATACATCTCGTGTAACTGATATGTATAGCATGTTCGATGGATGTAGCCAATTAACAACTTTAAATTTAAGTAACTGGGACACATCGAATGTAACTAATATGATTGCTATGTTCAACTGTGGAGAAGAAGGGGGTAATTCTCACCCCTTAAATAAGATTATTGGAATAGAAGATTTTAATACAAAATCGTTAGAAAGGGTTTCAACGATGTTTGGTGGTTGTCAATTTGAAAAACTCGATTTAAGTAAATGGAATACATCGAGTATAACTAATATGTACGATATGTTTGTTAATTGCAATCAATTGACTGATTTAGGAGATTTAAGTGGCTGGGACACATCGAATGTAAAAAATATGGGTAGAATGTTTTCTTCCTGTTCATCTTTAACAAACCTTGATTCTTTGACTAATTGGGATGTGTCAAGCGTGACGGATACGGATCAAATGTTCTATGGCTGTAGACAATTGCAATCGTTAGATTTAAGTGGCTGGGACACATCAAGTGTAACTAATATGTCTTATATGTTCTCTGACTGTAGCCAATTAAGTACAATAATCACGATACGTGGTAGTGTAACTGATTATTCTAATATGTTTTTATATGCTGCTACTGCAGAGGGGACAAGTATCACAGTTAACTATACGGATGAGACTGAAACTATAGTTGATGCGATGATTAAAACAGGTGGTTCAAATATTCATAAAGGTGAAAAAGTAGCTCCTCTTGCTTAGAAACTGAATTAAAAGAAGCGATTTCTTGGAAGAAAAGAAATCCTTTTTTTGTTCTCGAATTTTATCAAAATATGTTTCATAAGATAATAACGGAAGTGATTACATGTTTTTATCTTTAATGAACCTTTTAAAAAGTCTTTTCTTTTTTACGGCCTCGTACTCTAATAATGTCTTTCCTGACCCTTTATCGAAGGAAGAAGAAGATCGCTATATTGAACTTGCTCGTTTAGGTGATAAAGAAGCCCGTAATCAGTTGATTGAACATAACCTAAGACTTGTTGCTCATATCGTTAAAAAGTTCGAACATTCGACAGGGGACCAGGATGACCTAATTAGTATTGGGACTATTGGTTTAATTAAAGGAGTAGATTCTTTCTCGAAAAGTCATGGTACAAGAATTACTACCTATTGTGCTAGATGTATTGAGAACGAAATATTGATGTATTTTAGGAGCAACAATAAAAACTTAAAAAATATTTCGATTAACGAATCCGTTGGATTCGATAAAGATGGTAATGAAATTACCATACAGGATGTCTTAAAGACACCGACTCCGGATTTCATTGAAGAAATCCATAAGAAAGATAACATTTCTCTTTTAAAACAATATCTTACTATTTTAAATCCTCGTGAAAGAGAAATAGTTGCAAGACGATATGGACTGGATGGCAAAATAGAACAAACTCAAAAAGTTATTGCTAAAGAATTAAAGATATCTCGTAGTTATGTTTCGCGTATTGAAAAAAGAGCTTTAACTAAAATACTACGTGAATTTATTAAAAATGGAACTCTTTCTAATAACCAATAAAAAAAGCAAGGTACTGCAGTCATGAATACTACTTAATTTCATTTCTTCCTTGCATCTTAATTATATAATAAAAACTATAAAAAAGTTACACTTATCATTCGACAAAATTCGACAAAGTAAAATAGAAAGATTATTTTAAATAAATAATAACAGATTTATCAGTATATATAATTCCTTTGGGATTAGGATAATAGTCGTGTTCATCAATCTTTAAAGCTTCAAGATACTCATCTTTTGAAGGGAACTTTGGCTCTATTCCTTGTGTTTTTAAAAAACCGAACGCTCGATTATTTACCCCATACTCAGATTCAACATCCCATGACGCGAATGAATAACCTAAGGTTTCTCCTTTAATAGGAGTACTACTATTGTAAGACCCTACAAAAATAAGACTTTTATCTTGATTAGAAACAACTAAAGATTTTACTATTGCGGCTAGTTCTAAATCTTTTTGATATCGAATGGAATCTTGATAGAATAGAGAAGGAGTTACTATCATACTTTTAGCGCTTGCTAAAAAGAATATCATAACTATAGTTTTCTTCAAAGAACAAGTAGAATAACTATATAAAAAGAGAAAGGTCAAGACAAAAATATAAGAAAACTGTGCCCGATAAACAACTGTATTTGCGGTCAAAAGCATTAATAAAAAAGGTGATAAGAACAAACATAATAAATAAAATATATTTTCATAGTTTTTCTTTTTAATGAGACTAATACCTATAAACGTAAAAAAGATACCAAAAGTAATACTATGAAAATAAGTTCGTCCCAGTAAAATAGTCAAAAGATTCTGCACTATTCTATATAAATCACCAAGTAAATCATTTTTATTCCATTTAAAGTTATTAGTTAAATACGAAGATGATATAAAATATACGTTGTTTTTTAAAAAGAAACTAATTAAGTAATTAATTCCAAAAGAAATTAAGAAAAGTAATATAAATTTTTTTAATGCCTTTTTATCGTGCGTTAAAATATAAAAGATAGTAATACTGATAAAGAGAAAGTCAAAAGCTTGATATAATCCAAAACAGAAAGTAGTTAGTATTAGTACCACAAGAAAATATTTTCTATTATGATTGGTTAGATATTTTTCTATTAAACAAAAGTCAATTGCTAATAATAGTAAACCCAAAGCAATTTCTACACTTTGTAAAGTGAACCCAAATTGTTCCGCAAAAATAGGGGAAGTGGCAAACGTTAAAAAGGTAAGAAAAAATACCCATTTATTGTCTATATGTACCCATTTTGTAAAGAGATAAGTATATAAAATAAGAGCAATATAGAAAATACCGATTGTCAAAATTCGTGTTAAAAGAACGTGAAAAGGAAAAAGCAAACCAATTTGTTTTAAAAAAACTAAACCCCATCTATCAAGAGCAATCCATGATTTTAACAAACTACTAGAGTCATTAATATAAAACTCTGTGTCAACTGATATTATATTTTGAAAATAGTAACAATAAGTAAAAAGTAAAAGCCCTAATAAACAAAGAAATATCATTTTGTTGCGTTTAATAAAATCCCAAATATCCTTCATAATTGATCTCCTCTAATAAACTTCCAAATACATTATATCGAAAATAAAAACATAAATAAATGCAAGAAAAATGAAAAAACAAGAAAAGATTGTCATTTTATTTTTACTTGTGCTAGAATAGTGGTTATAAATTTCGTTAATAAAGGACTGATGGCGATGACGGAAATAAGATTCGGTGTCTATGGTTATCCTAGTAATTTTACTAAAGAAGAAATAGGTAAACAAAAAGAAAATATCTTTTCTTGGCTTCATGATATGGATTTGCACGCTCTTTTACTCGATTGGTCCAAAATATGTACTTTGAGTGATAAAAAAATTATTAAATATATCGCGTTAGCTCAAGAGTACGACGTTCAAATTTGCGTTAAGGCACCTAAAGATTTAAACTTTTTATCTTTTCAAGTCGAAGAAGAAGAAAAGAGTATCGAACAACTTAAGAAAGCCATTGCTCTAACTAAAAAATTAGAGTGTCATGACCTTATCTTTAGTCTCGGTGATACTAAGTCGACGCTCGAACATAAAGTGATTACTAAGCATCTTATTAAAATTTTAAAGCCACTTTTAAAAGATGAAGAAATTCGCTTTCATATCGAACCATCTTGTACTCCTTCGGTCTATGGTAGTCTTACGGAGTTATTAGAAATCAGTAAATCTTTTTCTAATGTGTATCCATCTTTTAATTTAATTCATCTTCATGCTTATAATCATTGCAATTTAATTTCGCCTGAACGAATTGTTCGTCTTTTGAAACAGATTGCGGATATCCTAGGTGAAACCTCTTTAAATAATTTGTTGGTACAAATATGTCCACTTTCTTACGAACAAGGTAGGTTCATTCCGAAAACTTTTGGTGAACGCAAAACAGGGCAGTTATCTTTCTTCGATTCCAATTTTGAATATTTTCCTAAAGCCATAGATTATATTCAAGCAATTCGCTCCTTTAATATCACTCCTACGACCTTTAGTAATACATACAAAACAGAAGAAATTGGGGCTATGCGTTTAAGAGATAGTTATTTCTATCAAAAAATGAAAGAAGTCGAATAAAGACTTTTTTCTTTGCTCGAAAATTGTTATAATAAGGTAGAGAAGTGTAGGGTGATTTAAATGGCTGTGGTGAATAAGAAAAAAGAAGATTCTTCGAAAAAGGCTAAAGAAACTTCTATTAAAAAGAAAAATGCAAGTGTCAAAAAGAAGACTCATCTTTTTGCCTTCAATCATATCAATCCATATGATTTCTGCGAAATATATTTTCCAGTAGAAAAGAAATTTAAATTCTCATGGAAAAAGGCTACTATTATTACCAGTATCATTTTAGTCCCTTTTTTACTACTTGCTCTATACTATTTTGTTTTCTTCCCAACTATTACCCTAAATGGTTCCGATAAAATGGAAGTAGTGTATCCAAACGTATACGAAGAACCTGGCGTAAAACTTTCCCGTTTAGGTAAAGAAATAAAAGGTAACGTTAAAATCGATGGTAATGTCGATAGTACCAAGATAGGTAATTATAAAGTGACTTATACATATAAAGAAGCTTTTTTAGAAAGGACTATTACAAGAAGAGTTTCAATTGTCGATAAAGACCTTCCAACCTTAACTTTGATGGGCAGTAAAGAGTTAAAGATCTGTCCTAACAAAGTTTACGAAGAAGAAGGCTACGTTGCTCAAGATAATTACGATGGTGATCTTACCGCTAACGTCGTCAAAGAAGAAAAAGATGGCGAGATTATCTATACCGTCAAAGATTCGAGTGGCAATGAAACGAAAGATATAAGAGCAATCGAATACTTAGACGATACTCTTCCGGAAATATCTTTAACGGGAGCTAATCCGCTTTATGTTACAGTTGGAAGTAGTTATAACGAGCCGGGTTATTCGGCAAGTGATAATTGTGATGGCGATTTAACTTCTAACGTCTCTGTCGAGGGAAGTGTCAATGCAAGTACCATAGGAACCTACGTCTTAACTTACTCAGTCACGGATAGTAGTAATAACGTAACTAAAGTCGAAAGAAAAGTTATCGTCTACAAACCTGAACCTAATACTGGTGTAATTTACCTTACTTTTGATGATGGTCCACATGCTACCAATACAGCTAAAATATTAGATGCCCTCAAAAGACAAGGGGTTAAGGCGACATTCTTTGTCACGATGTCTGGACCTGACAATATGATTTTAAGAGAATATCAAGAAGGTCATACGGTGGCTTTACATACTGCTAGTCACGATTACAAGACTGTC
Organism: uncultured Bacilli bacterium; assembly: GCA_947591175.1. Lineage (GTDB taxonomy): Bacteria > Bacillota_I > Bacilli_A > RF39 > UBA660 > Faecenecus. The sequence goes on along the minus strand of CANQDB010000066.1, from coordinate 1,771 downwards.
TATAGTTCGGTCGAGGGTTACTTTAATGACTTAAACCAAGTTAGTGAAAGAGTTAAAAGAATAACCGGGCAGACATCTTACATTATTAGATTCCCTGGAGGTAGTAGTAATACTGTCAGTCGTCATTATTCCCAAGGTATCATGACAACCTTAACCCGTGAGGTAGAAAATAGAGGTTATCGTTATTACGATTGGAATGTTTCGAGTGGAGATGCTGGGGATACCACTTCTTCCGATGGCGTCTATAGTAATGTTGTTAACGGCTTAAGAAAAAATAGAGCGAACGTTGTCTTAATGCATGATATTAAAAGTTTTACAGCCGATGCTGTCGAAAGAATTATTATTTATGGTAAAAACAATGGTTACACCTTTTTACCGATTACTATGAGTACTCCGACAGTTCATCAGACTGTAAACAATTGATTTTGCTTGACAAACAAGCCTTTTTGTTGTAATATAGGGACGCAATTTGCAAAAGGAGTAATGTTATAACTCCTGATAAGATAAAAAGGAAGAGATGAAATTATGACATATAGTATGTATTTAGATGGAATTAAAGATTTTGACACAGCTTTAAAAATTCTCGAAGCTAATATGAGTGACATCGATAAGGAATTAGCTGAAACGCAAGAAGAAAAAGAAAAAATAAGAAAAGAATATGAGAATTTGCAATCTACTCGTAACATTTTTCTTAAATTAAAAAAAGATAGCAATATCTTTTCGACAGAGAACCTATTTATCATTGGCTCATTCACAGCTTTAACTTTAGCATCAATTTTTAGTGGTGCAGCTAGTCTAATTGCTTTTTCACTACTAGCTGACATCGCCGTAGTCTATAGTTCTGTTCGTTCCGCTAAAAAGAATAAAGAAAAAGTTGATACCTATCCATCGTTTTTTGAAACTGGTAGCACAAAAAAACTAGATGAGATAACAGAAAAAGAAAAAGTGATCGATGCTCGCATTGAGGAATTGCAATCACAGAGAAAAGCTCAAGAAACTGATTATTTGAAAATGCAACAGGAAAAAAATCAAATGCAATATCGCTTCATTACTGGATGTGCAAAGATCTTAGTCGATAACGCCTATGATTCTTCGATGGAAGAGACAGACGAAAAGCCAAAACAATTGGTAAAATAAAAAGGTGGACTTTGATGCGATACGAAGAATATATATATCAATTAGAGATATATGATAGGAAAATAGTAGAACTCGAAGAAAAAATAAAAAAATTAGAAGAAAAATCTTACGATATCGAGCTTCATGAAGAGAGACTCGAAGAAGAATACAAAGAAATATGTGAAGAAAAAGAATTTATTGAGAAGGCTAAAATGAATGCTAAACTATTCAGTTTAAAGGATATGCCTTTTTGGTTGGTAAGCGCAACATGTGTCCTTCTTTTAGTTAACTCTTTAAACTTTTTACCATTACGTATTTTCACTATTGCCATACTAGGTACCAGTGTTTTATCTAAAGTAATTGAATACGCTAACGGAAAATACCATTTAAAGAAGTTCGATGTTATCGTTAAAGAACTTGATGACGGAAAATTAGAAAAAAATATTGATAAACATCAAGAATTAGAAAAGTTATTCGCTAGAACTCAATCTCAAAAAAATGAGTTAAAGGAAGAGAAAATAAGTATATTACAAGAAAAAAGTATTTTTCAAAATTCGTATATTAAAAGTGTAGTTGATCAAACTTTAGTAACTGACCAATTAGATAATACACTTACAAGCAAACCAAAACAATTTGTTAAAAGAGGCTAAACCTC
>CANQDB010000065.1 GCA_947591175.1 uncultured Bacilli bacterium | reverse complement strand
CTGTTAACGTTCTTGTGTAATCCATAAACGTTAGATTGAAAGCAATAGATTTTTTACCCTCTTCGATATTTTCACCTTGGTAGACATCGAAGATATCGATATTAGTAAGAAGTCTACCTCCTGCTTTTTGAATAGTTTCTAGAACTTCTTTAACTTGGATATCGTTATCTAAGATGAAAGCAACATCTTTACTGATACTAGGATACTTAGAAATTTCCTTATCCTTAATTGATCTAATTTGGATACTATATATCTGTTCTAAATCAATTTCGAATATATAAATAGGAGTTTTCGAAATACTTGGATGAATCATACCGATGGTACCAACTTGCTTACGATCAATTTTGATAATAGCACTTTGATATGGATGATACTCTTTAGGTAGAGCTCCTGTTTCAAAACTATAACGATTAGTAAGTCCTAAATAATTGAAGAGATTCTCTAATACTCCTTTGACATAGTAGAAATCAATCTTAATATTTTGATGAGACCAATTATTAGAAGTTGCATTTCCTGTTAAAAGTCCTGCTAAGACTGGACGTTCTTTAACATTACCCTCTTCATAGTAGTAAATATTACTGATTTCATGAATTTGAATATCGGTAACTTTTCTTGCTAGGTTATAGCTTGCTACTTGATATAGAGACGGAATCAAACTATAACGTAAATACTTCTTATCTTCTAACATAGGATCTAAGAGTTCGATTGGTTCAAATGAATCTAAAGTAAACTTTCTTAGATTTTCTTGACTAGTAAGTGTATAGGTGCGAACTTGATTTAAGCCAAGAGATAGTAATCTATTACGAATAGCCTTCTCTTTTAGATAGTTCTTTTCATAACTACCTGGCATACCAGTACCAACTGGAAGTTTTCCTTGAACGTGCTCAATACCATGAATTCTTCCTACTTCTTCAATTAAATCTTCGGCAATATGAATATCAATTCGACGAGTTGGAACTATTACTTGAAGGTTATTACCATCTTCTTCGACATTAAAATCTAGTCGATTAAAGACATCTAATATTTCCTCTTTAGTTAGGTTCATTCCCAAGACAGCATTAATTTTTTCTACTGAAATAGGAATTACCTCATTTTCTTTAGTGGTTGTATCGTGAACTTGCATTCCTTTGATAACAGTACCACCTGCTAAATGTTCTAACATACTGCAGGCTCTATCGATGGCCATATAGGTTCGTTTAGGATCTAGTCCTTTTTCAAAACGATTACTTGCTTCACTTCTTAGAATGCTATTAGATGTTACTCTAATGTTAGTGGCATTAAAGATAGCGCTTTCGATAATAATGTCAGTCGTATCTTCTTCAACTTCCGAATTTTTACCACCCATAACTCCAGCTAGACAAACAGCTTCAAAGTCGTTTGCAATAACGATATCTTTAGAAGACAGTTTCCGGTCAATCCCATCGAGTGTAGTAATATGTTCGTTATCTTTCGCCATTCGAACGATTATCTTATTTCCTAAAGTCTTGTGGTCAAAGAAATGTAATGGTTGACCTGTTTCAAGCATGACGTAGTTTGAAATATCGACGACATTATTGATAGGTCTTATGCCACTTGCCATAAGGCGAGCCTTGAGCCAACGTGGACTTTCTTCAATTTTAACATTCTTGACACAACGGGCTAAATACAAAGGACAATTCTCAGTTTGGATATCAATCTTAACTTCATTATCGATCGAACCTTCCTCATTGTCGATTGGGGCATCCTTTAAAGTTACCTTTTCATTTAGAATAGTCCCTACTTCGTAAGCCATTCCTAAAATACTTAAAAGATCTCCTCGATTACTAGTTAGTTCAAAATCGATAGTTGTATCATCAAAAGATAGATACTTAAGAGGGTCTTCCCCAATTGGAGCATCCTCGGGCAAAATATGAATACCTTGTTTATCTTCTTCACTCTGATATTTACTTTCGATACCAAGTTCGCTTAAAGAACAAATCATACCATTTGATTCTTGGCCCCGGATAACGCTTTTCTTTATTTCGATTCCACCTGGAAGTGTGGCTCCAGGTAAAGACACGATAACCTTCTGTCCTTCTTTAACGTTAGGAGCACCACACACGATTTGACTCATTTCGTTTGGTCTAATTTCAACTTGACAAACGTGTAAGTGATCTGAATCAGGATGAGCTACACACGAATGGATATAACCGATTGTAAGATTTGTAGCATCGGCTAAAGGAGTAATACTATCGTACTCGTTTCCAACCGAAGTCATTTTTTCAGCTAAATCAACGTTCGAAATATTTTGAGTGTTAACGTAATCATCTAAAAACTTTCTACTTAGTTTCATTATTTATCACCTTCCATTCGGTTATAATTCTTTAAGAAACGTAAATCATTCGTATAGAAATCACGAATATCTGTAATACCATAACGTAACATTGCTACTCGTTCGATGCCAAGGCCAAAAGCGAAGCCTGTATATTTATTAGGGTCATAACCACAATCTCTTAAGACGTTAGGATGAACCATACCACTTCCCAAGATTTCGATCCAACCGGTACCTTTACAGATGTTACAACCTTTACCACCGCATTTAAAGCATGAGACATCAACTTCATAACTAGGTTCCGTAAATGGGAAAAAGCTCGGACGGAAACGAACATTCCTATCTTCCCCAAACATTTTTTTAGCAAAGACTTCAAGCGTTCCTTTCAAATCGGCTAGAGAAATATTTTCACCGACAACTAAACCTTCGATTTGATTAAATTGATGTGAGTGAGTCGCATCGTCATCGTCTCTTCTATAAACTTTACCAGGGCAAATAATTCTAATTGGGCTTTTATCTTCCATTTTTAACATAGTTCTTGCTTGAACCGGTGAAGTTTGACTTCTTAAAAGTAACTCTTCCGTAATATAGAACGTGTCTTGGGCATCTCTCGCCGGATGATTCTTTGGAACATTTAGTAGTTGGAAGTTGTGTAAATCATCTTCAACTTCAGGGCCTGAGACAACATCGTAACCCATCGAGACAAAAAGTTCTTCGACCTCTTCCGTAATCTTTGTAAGAGGGTGAATTCCGCCAACTGGAATATTAGTAGCAGGCAAAGTCGGATCGATTTTATCCTTCTTAAGACGTTCTTCTAACTCTTTCTCCTCTAAGTCCTTTAAAACTTGATTGATAGCTTCCGTTACTTCGTTCTTCAAATCATTTGAAGCCTTACCTAATTCTTTCTTTTCTTCGATCGATTTGCTACCCATATCTTTTGTTAAATCCGTAATAAGTCCTTTTTTACCTAGATATTTAACTCTTAAATCGTTCGCTTCATGAACATTTTGAACTTCTTGTAAATCTTTTTGCAATTCTTCTCTTATCTTGGCAATTTCTTCTTTCATACATCTTTCCTCCTTAAAATAAAAACCGCTAGAAACATCGTCGAGGGACGAAATATTTCCGCGGTACCACCTTCGTTTATAGTTAGCCTATACACTTAATCTTTTTAACGCAAAGTTACGCTTAAAGTTTTGGCTTTAAGAACTCCGAAGACGAATTCCCTACTTCTTTTTCTTATCTTTCTTGCACCCTTTGAAAGACTCTCTTTAAGGAAGTAAATAGGTACTACTTCTTCATCACAGTTTTTTAATAACCTAGTTCATTATAACATAAAGATTTTTGTTTGTATATCTTTTTTTAATTGGATTTTTTACGACTTGGCACATTGGTAATTACTTTAACCATTGCTTTTTGTGAAACTTTAGTATCTAAAGTTATCTCATCATCCGTACTCTTTTCCAAATAAGCTAGTAATGTTTTAGGAGTTAGAGTTTGATCTAAGACATAATCAGTTAAAGTTTGTTCTTCGAAAGTTTCGATAACGGCACTAAAAACTTTGATAGCTTGGTTATACGTTTCTTGATGCATAATTTTTTCTAAAGTCATTTTCCAAATAGTAGGATTTTGTAAAAGTGTCTCGTTAGTAGCTGCACTTAAATACGGTTCACAAACTCTCTTGTCAAGAACGTAATCTAGTTTTCGTAAAAGATAATCGTAGTCTTTAGGTTGTTTTAAGAGTCTTTTACTCATAAGAGTTTCTTTTAATGGTTTGGTAACTCTGGATGGACCTAGTTCCCTTACTCTTTTTAAATGTCTAAACCAAATACTAGTTGCTTTATGATATCTTTTATCATCTTCTAATAGAGCTCGATGTGTTATCAAGAAAAAGCTATCATTTAGTTCTCTACTATCAAGTATTTCAACTTCTTTAAGTAGACTTGTTCGTAAATTAGGTTTCGTTAATAAAACTGGATCTGTAAGTATATCAGAAAGGAAATAAAGTTTAGTTAAATCACGTTCGTTAAGAACTATTTTCATGGCTTCAACTCTTTCTTCGGGATGAAGTCTTAATTCATCATTTTGAGCAATACGATAAAAGGCATCAGTTCGTCCAATTAGTTTTATTGATGATTCCTCTTCATAGCCAGCAAATGAGTTAAAGTCGTATAGTTCGATAATTGGCAATACTTCACTTTTAGAAAGAGGCATAGGTAAATCTAAAAGCCGAAGATAAGTTAAAGCTTCATAGTAATCACTAGTATAGATTGCGCCAGTTATTGCACAGTAAATTTTTTTATAGAGTTCTTTATCGTTATAATAAAGAGGATTTGTTAAAACTGGTAATATCTCTTTATAGTTAAAGTCAGTTTCATTGGTGAAAGGAGATAGTACTCCTTCATCGGTTAATGAAAGAGAAATTAAATCTAAGGCTGGATTAAATAGTTCTTCATCTTTTAAAAGTTCCCTTGCTTCCGATAAAAGAATAAATCCATCAAATAAATCTTTACGATGTTGTTCAAAGAGATCTTTCTCTTCCCTGTTAGCTTCCAATGTTTCATAACTAGTAATAAATTGGTGAACAAAAGTTAACCATATTTCATCATTCTCTTGAAGACTAGTAGAAGTTAATCTATCAGCAAGGCTATCGAATAAGGGATTATTTCCTTCGGCAGTTACAGTCTTTTCATATATTCTTATTAAATCTATAGTTTCCGGCAAATGGGTTAAAACTTGTTTATTAGTAAATAAGCGATAAAGAAAAGGACTTATTTGTTTACCAAAAGTAGCATTTAGTAATCTTTGCCATAACTCTTGATTATCTAAGAGATCTTCATTAGTGAAAAGTGGAAGGTAATAACCTGTATCTTGGCTATAGAAAAGTCCAGTTACAACAGTGTTCCATATTTCACTTCCTCTTTTTAAAACAGCGGCACTAAATAATTTAGTTTTATCTTTTTCTTTAAGAAAATCTTTATTATCTCTTATTCTTTTAATATTTTCGAAAAAAGAGTTTTCGACTTCGGTATCATCTTCTTTAATTAGGTTCAATAAGTAACGTAAGTTTTTCTTTCTAGTTAACGATATGGCATACTCTAAAATACTCTCTTCTTCTTTAGAAAGACTCACTAGTTTTCGATAGAGCTCTTCATCGATAGCTTTGTTTTGAATTTGGGTTTGTAATAGTTGGATTAATAATTCTTTTTTCATGTTCTACTCCTTTTGACATCTATTTATTATAGAGAGAGTTTTTTGTTAAAGCAAGAAAAAAACATCAATTTTTTACGATTGGTGTTTTAAAGAAATATTTTTGATTATTTTGTAAGCATTTACTTTTTTACTTTCATTTTTTGTTGTCTTAAGTTCAGTGATCTGACTCATGGCTAGAATAAATTCAGAAGTACTAGTAACACCTAAGTTCATGGCAATTTGGTAACTATCGAGAGCACTTTGAATAGCTCTTAGATGGGTATCTATGTAGTCCACCATTTCAGGAGTTTTAACTTCTTGTCTTTTTTGAAAAAGATAAGCCTCTTCCCGTTCTAGTTTAGTATGTACGGCTTGTTTGATATCTGAAAAAGAAATATTAGCTGGAAAAATCTCAACTGTTTCTTGGATTATTTTAATGACGTATTTAACTTCATAGGTCTCACTAGTAACAAAGCGATTACTTAAAGTTTCTTGTAACTTTAAATTTGTACGTCTTGCTACAACAGGCTGATATTCATCAAGAATTAAAAGGTCGTCGACTGGCACTTTATCTTTTATTTTCTCATAGAATAGTGGTAATTCTAATAAAGTTTTGCTTTCTTTAGCATCTAGTCCTAAGATCACTTTATTCTTTTTCTCTTTAACAACTCGCCAGAACATCGAGAATGGGTAACTATATTCTTTATCTTTATATTCTAAGCTTTCTAACACTCCAGCATAATTTATTTCTAAGGGAATATTCATTTCCAGAGCTGTCTCTGAAATTGCAATAGAAGCCCTATAAGCGTTCTCAGTATAAAGTGACAATTGGTACTCGTTAGTTAAATCATCACGATAGGTATAAAAAGAATCGGGATGAGAAACTATGTCAAAGATACCACTTTGGATTCCTTTGATGACATCTTCTTGGTAGTATGTTGGGTACAACGGATCGATCAAGACGTCTCTTTTCTTTTCGGCGTCATAGCGAAAGCATTGTTTTTTTAAGGGGCTCTCTTCGATATGTTGACCTAAAACTAAAAAGTCTAAGTCTTTTCGTAAATCAATTAGATATTCTTCTAAAGCATCTTCGTAAGGAGCTTCTAGACCGATAAGTATTTCGATTTGGTCACGATATTTTTCTTTTAAAGTCTTGGCTTCTTTTAGGTAGTTATCCTTTTCTTCGTCGGTTAATCTAAAATCAAAGTTAGGCTCGATAAAATGTGGTAAAGGAGCGTACTCCGTAAAGCCTATTTGTTTGAAGCCTGCCTCAAGTGCTTTTTGGATGAAGTTTTCCATCGGTTCAGAAGAATTTTTATAAGCTTTTGAGTGGATGTGATACATATATTTAGGAAGACCTTCTCGTTTTGGTATTTTTTCTTCTTCCTTTTGTTCTTCTTTAGTTTCTTTTTTCTCTTCTTTAACCGGTTGATAGTAGCCACCATATAGAGTATCAATTAGTTCTTTATTGGTTTTAAAGTTCTCATAGTTAACTTTATCCAAGGTTTCACTTTGAAACATCGTGAGGCTTCCAATTCCAAGATTTCTTAGGTCGATTCTACCTAAAAGTGAAGTTAAAATATTTAAGAAATTTTGTTGGGCAACGCGTTTATTTTCTAAGAGTTGTTCTTTTGGTAATGAGAGTTTATTAAGAGGAATAGTCATCTCATAATCGTTAATTTCAAGTGGTAAGTCAAATTCGTTCATTGTTTCTAAAAGATTTGCCATTTTAACGGGATTGGTGTCGATCGTAACATGTAGTTTAAGACCTAGTCTTTCGACTATTTTAACCATTCCATTTTTACCTATTTCTAAAAGTGCTCTAACATTATCGAAGTAACACTTCTCTAGGTATTCATCTTCAGTATACTCTTCTTGATAGATAAAAATCGTACCTGG
>CANQDB010000064.1 GCA_947591175.1 uncultured Bacilli bacterium | reverse complement strand
GTCGAATTGGCCGTCTAATTTTTAGAATTATGGATCAAGATCCAGAAATGGAAGTCGTGGCTATCAATGATTTAACTGATGCCGAGCAATTAGCATATTTATTGAAGTATGATACGAATCACCGTAACTACAAAGTGAATGATATCTCTTTCGATAATGATGAGTTAATTGTTTCGGGTAAAAGAATCAAAGTTTATGCCCAAATGGATCCAAAAAATCTTCCATGGAGAGACTTAAATGTCGATGTTGTCATGGAATGTACTGGTAAATTTACCGATGTTGAAAAGGCTCATGCTCATATTGAGGCAGGTGCAAAAAAAGTAATTATATCAGCACCGGCTAAAGGAAATGCAAAAACTATCGTTTATAACGTAAACGAAAAAACTTTGGATGGAACTGAAGAAATTATATCAGCTGCATCTTGTACGACTAACTGTCTAGCTCCTGTTCTTAAAGTCTTAGAAGACACATTCGACGTTAAAAGAGGTTACATGACGACAGTTCACGCTTATACTAACGATCAAGCAACTCTAGATGTTCCTTACAAAAAAGGTATTTTAGCCCGTCGTGGTAGAGCGGCAGCTGCCAATATTATTCCGACTTCAACTGGTGCTGCCAAAGCAATCGGTGAAGTACTTCCAAATTTAAAGGGAAAACTCGATGGAACCGCTATGAGAGTTCCTGTTCCGACTGGCTCAGTTATCGATTTAACTCTCGAATTAGGAAGAAATACAACTAAAGAAGAAATCAATGAAGCATTAAAAAGAAACGTCAATGAGACCCTTCAATTTACGATGGATCCTGTTGTTTCAAGTGACGTTATCGGTCTTAGTTGTGGTTCTTTAGTCGATGGCTTATCGACTAGTGTTCTAGAAACCGAAGGACATCAATTAGTCAAAGTCGTTGCGTGGTACGATAACGAGATGGGATATTCTTATCAAATGGTAAGAACGGCTAAATATTTAATGCAAATTGCTAAATAATTAAGAGGAGAAATCCTCTTTTTTTTGACACCTTGACAAATTTTTATCACCAAAAATCTATACTTTAGTCTCATCTTTTGCTATACTCTAATTAAGATAGAGGTGGCTAGTGTGGAACCAATAAAAGTAGAAAAATGTGGGTCAGCATTTATAATTGACAAAAAACAAAACAAGATTTTATTAATCTATCACAAGAAATTTCAAAATTGGATTCAACCTGGAGGACATTTAAAAGAAGGTGAAACTCCGCAAGAAGGAGCTATTCGTGAAGCCTTTGAAGAGACAGGTGTCAAAATTAGACTCGTCAATCAAAACCCCTTCATAGTTGAAGAATACCATAATTTTGTAGGGCATTTAATCGATTACCAATTTTTAGCAGAACCTATCGAAGATAACCAAATGCTTATAAATAGCCGTGAAAGTTTTGCTGTCGATTGGTTTTCTTTAGAAGAATTAAAACAACTTCCAGTCTTTCCTGATGTTAAGACAAAAGCCAGAATGTTTTTACATCCAACTAAAGATCCTGATGCCATTTCACAAAACACGCAAGAGATTTTGTAGAATCTCTTTTTTATTATCTTTTTTTTTGGTATAATGAAAGAAGAATAAGGAGAGATAAGATATGAAAAAGACCATAAGGGATTATGATTTAAAAGGCAAAAAAGTACTTATTCGCTGCGACTTTAATGTGCCTATTAAAGATGGCGAAATCATTGATGATACGCGTATTAAAGAAAGTTTAGAGACAATTCAATATGCTGTCGATCAAGGAGCAAAAGTAATTTTGTTTTCCCATTTAGGAAGAATTAAAGAAGAACAAGACCTTGCTAAGAACGATTTAAAAATAGTTGCTGAACGTCTCAGTACCTTACTAGATAAAGAAATTTTTCTAAACTCAGTAGTGGTGATGAACTAAAAGAAGCCGTCGACCACCTTCAAGAAAAAGATATTTTAGTTGTTCAAAATACTCGTTATGAAGATTTAGATGGCAAAAAAGAAAGTGGCAATGACGAAGAACTTGCTAAATATTGGGCGAGCCTTGGGGATATTTTCATAAATGATGCATTTGGTACAGCCCATAGAGCCCATGCTTCAAACGTAGGAATTGCATCACATTTACCAAATGGGGTAGGTTTCCTAATTGAAAAAGAACTAGAAGCTTTCAAAAAACTCGAGTCACCAGAAAGACCTTATGTCCTAATTTTAGGTGGTGCTAAAGTAAGTGATAAAGTTGGTATTTTAGAACATCTTTTGCCTGAAGTAGATTACCTTTTAATTGGTGGAGGGATGGCCTTTACATTCTTGAAAGCCGAAGGTAAAGAAGTAGGTAAATCGTTGCTAGAAGAAAATAGTGTTGAATTTTGTCGTGAACTTCTCGCTGAATATGGCGATAAAATATCTCTTCCAGTCGATGTTAATGTTACGACTGATTTTGATGAACAATTAAGTTATAAGACTGTCTCGGTAGATGAAATTGAAGAAGATGAAATGGGTATGGATATTGGACCTGAAACTGTTCGTAACTATGGTGAAATATTACAAGACGCCAAGACCATTTTATGGAATGGTCCATTAGGTGTCTACGAAATGAAAAAATATCGTAAAGGAACTAGAAACTTATTACAAAAAGCTGTCGATAGTGGCGCTAGCGTTATCCTAGGGGGAGGAGATATCGTTGCGGCCGCGACCGAATTAGGTTTCAAAGATAAAGTTACGCATGCTTCTACTGGAGGCGGTGCTATGCTTGAATATTTAGAAGGAAAAGAACTACCTGGTATTGCCATCCTTGACGAGAAGGAATAACATGTTAGAAGTGATAGTCTTATCACACCTTCCCGCGACTAAAAAAATACAAATGGCTCCTTCCTTAACTGGCTTTTCTAAAGAACTAGCAAATTTTGAAGAACGCCAAAAAACAATGGATCCTATGACTATAGCGGATTACTTACTCTTTCAAAAAGAAGGACAAATTGTCGCCTATACGTTCCTAGAAGGGGCTAAAGACTTAAAAAATATGTGTGCAACTTATACCATCGATCCAAATGAACCACTCGAAACTGAAACGGAAGTTATCGAGCAAAGTGTGCGTTACTCCTTTGACGTCCTCGATATGTACGATGTAAACTTTTTAGTAAATAATCGCAAAGAGGCTTTTATCAATGCTGGAGTAAATCAAGATTTGGATATTTTGATGGATAATGATATGATTGTATATATGAAAAACAACCAATTAGAACTAGAACACAATAAACAATATTAGAGGAATAGACTATGAAACAAGCAAAACGAAATGGAATTATTCTAGCACTAATCACTTTATTAGTGCTCTACTTTGTCTTAAAAGATAACTTTGGTGAAATTATTACCGAACTTCAAAAAGCTAATCCTTGGTGGATAATTGTGGCTATTTTGGTAACAGTAATCTATGTCGCTTTTCAATCTTTGGGACTGCACGAGATTATAAGGACTTATCAAAAGGATTTTGACTACAAGAAAACACTTAATTTAACTCTTGTCACAAACTTTTTTAACGGAATTACTCCTTTTGCAACAGGTGGACAACCCATGCAGGTATATCTATTAAAAAAAGATGGCATTAGAGTCTCAAGCGGTACGAATATCATCATGCAAAACTTTATTTTATATCAGTTGGCTTTAGTTATTTTTGGACTTATTGCCTTAGGACTCAATCTCTTTTTCCATATCTTTGATAATCTACCTGTCTTAGGTAGCCTAATTGCCGTAGGTTTTACGATTAATACCATTATTATGGTTGGTCTATTTATTATCAGTTTTGGTAAAAAATTTAATCAATGGGCAATCCGTCTAGGAGTTAACGTTTTATATCATTTAAAATTAGTTAAAAATAAGAAGAAAACACTCGAAACTTGGAATGAACGTCTAGATGTTTTCCACGAAGGAGCCATTAATTTATTAAAAAATAAATGGGTCTGTATCAAAGGCTTCATATATCAATTTATGAGTCTTCTTTGCCTTTATCTACTTCCGTTCTTTATCTTTTTAGCCTTAGGTGCTGGAGCAGAAGTGAGCGCTATGCGTTCAGTCGTGGCTTCCGCTTACGTTATGTTAATTGGATCATTTGTGCCAATCCCTGGAGCAAGTGGTGGAATCGAATACGGTTTCTTACAATTCTTTGGTACTTTTGTTAAAGGTGGAATTTTATCAGCAGGCCTTCTTCTTTGGCGCTTTATCTATTATTACCTTTTGATGATTGTCGGAGGAATTGCCTTGTCGTTTCGAAAGGATGGTAAGGAAGAATGAGAATAGGTATTTTTACAGAGACTTATACTCCCTATATTAGTGGGTTAGTTACTAGTGAAGTAATGCTAAAAAAAGCCCTAGAAAAAATGGGTCACGAAGTCTATGTCGTCACGGCTAACTTAGAAAACTTTCACTACGATTACGATGAAAAAGAAAGAATTTTAAGAATACCTGGTGTCAAGACAGGAATTTATGACTCACGTCTTACTTCGATTTACCCAATTCAAGCCATTAATAAAGTAAAAAGTTGGAATCTAGATATCATTCACTCTCAAACAGAGTTCGCAATCGGTACCTTTGCTAGGATCATTGCTAAACAGTACCACATTCCAATCGTCCATACTTATCATACGATGTATGAAGATTACGTGCATTATATCACCAAGGGTCACTTCAAGAAATCTAGTAAGAAACTGGTCGAATACCTAACTTTGTTCTACTGTGATAAGACTATTACAGAACTTATTGTTCCAACTAAGAAAGCCTATGACTTATTTAAAGAAAAATATAATGTTGAACGGAACATCCATATTATTCCAACCGGAATCGAAGTCGAACGTTTCTATAAAGAGAATATTCCTCGTAAGGACGTCGTCGCTCTAAAGAAAAAATATGGCCTAACCAATAATGACTTCGTTGGTATCTTTGTCGGACGCCTTGCCGAAGAAAAAAACGTCGAATTCTTACTCGAAATGATTAAGAAGATGACGAAAGACCAAAAAGAGATGAAACTTCTTATCGTTGGGGATGGCCCTGATAAAGAAACGTACGAAGAGATATCAGAGAAAAATAAAACAGACCAAAACATTATCTTTACTGGCAAGGTCGCGTGGGAAGATATACCTGTTTTCTACCAACTAGCAGACTACTTCATTACCGCTTCTAAAACCGAAACTCAAGGCTTAACTGTAATCGAAGCTATGGCTGCAGGCCTTCCTGCTTTATGTATTGATGATGAAAGTTTCCACTTAGTAGTAGTGGATGGACTCGATGGAATCTTTTTCCAAAACATTAACGAAGCAATTGCTAAGATTAAGTACTTATATGAACATAAAGATGCTAGAAAACAAATGTCGAACCAGGCAAGAATTAAGGCCGACCAATATAGTGCCGACTACTTTGCTGAACAGGTATTAAAAGTCTATAAAAGAGCCATGATTACCGCCGAAAAGAAACAACCTTGGTACAGAAAGGTTTGGAAGAAAGTTAAAGGTGGTAAAAAATGAAATTAGTAGTAGCCAATCATAAAATGAATTTAACGAAAGAGACATTAGTAAACTATAAAGAAACTTTATTAACATTTACAAATCCTGAAATAAATCTTGTCGTTTGTCCATCTCTTCCATACTTAGACTTATTCCAAAATGCTAATTTTGCTCTCGGTAGTCAAAACGTCGGTATGCTTGAAAAAGGTAGCCTAACTGGTGAAGTAAGTGCAACTCAACTTAAAGATTTAGGTGTCTCATACTGTATCGTCGGTCACTCGGAAAGAAGAACTAAATTAAATGAAACCGATGCAATGATCAATCAAAAAATAAAAGAACTATTGAAACAAGATATTACTCCAATCCTTTGTATCGGTGAAACACAAGACGAACGTTCAAGTGGTGAAATAACAACTGTTTTAGAAAAAGAACTCCTTGGAGCCTTTAAAGATTTAACTAGTGACGAAATTTCCAGAGTAGTCCTCGCCTATGAACCAATTTGGGCTATTGGTACAGGAATAACTCCAACTAATCAAGAAATAGAAGAGACCATTAGCCAAATTAGAAATATTCTAAATAAACAAGTTTCTTTATCACTTCGTATCCTCTATGGCGGAAGTGTCAATCTTCAAAATATTACTACACTTGAACAAATTAAAGACCTTGCTGGATACTTAGTAGGAGGATCCAGTTTAGAAATAAATTCGTGGATTCAATTATTAGAACAAATAGGTAGGTGATAGAATGTTATTATTAGATTTAATGGAAACCATTACGAGGGAATGGAATAAACTCATGTTTTGGTTCGATAATAACAAAGATAATCCCTTTTTGTGGACAGGAATTGTCGTTATTGTCGTTATCTTTATGGCTATGTGTTTTTCTTACTTAGATGATGGTAAAAAATAAGATCTTTAGAGCACCTTTTAAGGTGTTTTTTTCTTGACAAAAAAAGAAAAAAGCATGAAAATAAGGAACCATATAACAAAAGCACAAATTATACTCCAAAAATAATGTACTAGAAGGTGATATCAGTGATAACAATAACTAGAGATTTTTTTGAATCCACAAAAGAAGAGTGCCAAAAAGAAATTCTCTGTGAGGTTCCTTATAAAAAAGATAATCCCATTACTAAGATAGCCAAGGAAGCTTTTTACGATTGGGAAAACTGTCGTTATGTCGTTATACCTCCAACGATAAATGAAATAGACGATGAGGCTTTTTTGTGGGATAAAATTAGATTGATTGTTACGGATACTATGGTGCCAGATACTTTTAAAGGAATCGTTTTACCTTTTAACGAATATAGTTTGGCTCTTTTAGAAGTACTTCGCCAAGTAGATACAGTCGAAGATGAAGTTCATATCGATAGTGAGCATCTCTTTCAAAAAAGAGATAAAGTAAATAAAGATATTGCGTCGATTATTAAGACAATTGAAGCCGAAGAAAAAAAGTTACAAACGAAAGCCGATACTTTAGATAAACTATATCAGGAACTAGATACTATCTTTCAAACTAAACAAGGTCTATCAGAAAGTCAACTTGATTTAATTGAACAAGAAACCTTATCGAAAATTAAAAATACTCTTGAAACTTTGCAAGACCAAGAAAAAGCCATTGCTAAAGAACGCCAAGAATTTTCCGCGACTGTCCAAAAAGGAATGAGTAGTATCCAAGAAGCCTTTATGGATGCCAAGACTCAAGCCGATAAAGTAGTAGATCGTACGCAAAGTAGTCTTTCTTTAATGATGCAAGAGAAAGAAAGAGAAGCACGAACTTTAAAACAAAAACTAAATGAGATGTTAGACCACTTGAGTGCTAGAGAAGAAGATCTAACTCAAGCCGTTGTCGATCGGGCTTTAGAACGTGTTAAGGAAGAAAATCCATATAAAAATATAAATATCTACATCAACAATGTTATTCAAGGAACTGCTCACA
>CANQDB010000063.1 GCA_947591175.1 uncultured Bacilli bacterium | reverse complement strand
CACCACGTATAGTAAGTATACCGTGAGCAATATTCATTCCTTCAATATCCTCAGGTGAAGTTTCAAGTCTAACAAGGACAACTTTCTTACCATTTTCATGCCACTTTTCAGCGTCTTCTGCCGTAAAGACAACTTGACCACAAGCAGCTCCAGGAGATGCTCCTAAACCTTTACCGATTGGTTTTACTTCTTTTAAGACTTTTTGATCAAATTGTGGATGTAGTAACGTATCTAAGTTTCTTGGATCGATCATTAAGACAGCTTCTTCTTCCGTACGCATTCCTTCGTCGACTAAATCACAAGCAATCTTTAAAGCAGCTTGAGCCGTACGTTTACCATTCCTTGTCTGTAACATATAAAGTTTTCCATGTTCAACCGTAAACTCCATATCTTGCATGTCTTTATAATGTTCTTCTAGAGTTTTACAAACATCTTTGAATTGAGCAAAGGCTTCTGGGAATTTTTCTTCCATTTCAGCAATCTTCATTGGCGTACGAACACCTGCTACAACGTCTTCTCCTTGAGCATTCGTTAAGAATTCTCCGAATAATCCTTTTTCACCAGTCGCCGGGTCTCTCGTAAAGGCAACTCCGGTACCACAATCGTCACCCATGTTACCAAAAGCCATCGATTGAACGTTAACAGCCGTTCCCCAAGAATAAGGGATATCGTTATCTCTTCTATAGACATTAGCTCTTGGGTTATCCCATGATCTGAATACTGCTTTAATTGCACCCATTAATTGTTCTTTAGGGTCATCTGGGAAATCTGAGCCAATCTTACTCTTGTATTCAGCCTTGAACTCATTAGCTAATTCTTTTAAATCATCAGCATCTAGTTCGACGTCTTGCGTAACACCTTTTTTAGCTTTCATTTTGTCGATTAACTCTTCGAAGTATTTCTTACCTACTTCCATTACGACATCAGAATACATTTGGATAAATCTTCTATAACAATCCCATGCCCATCTCGGATTATTACTCTTTTCGGCTAGGACATTGACAACGTCCTCATTTAATCCTAAGTTAAGAATCGTATCCATCATTCCTGGCATAGAAGCTCTTGCTCCTGAACGAACTGATACTAGTAATGGATTTTCTTTATCTCCAAATTTTTTACCAGTAATCTCTTCCATTTTAACGATGTATTCGTTAATTTGGCTTTGAATTTCAGGGTTAATTTCTCTTCCATCCTCGTAATACTGGGTACATGCTTCAGTCGTGATTGTAAATCCTTGAGGAACAGGCAAGCCAATATTTGTCATTTCGGCTAAGTTAGCACCTTTACCACCAAGAAGTTCACGCATATCTGCATTTCCTTCTGTAAACAAATAAACGTATTTCATTTTCTCATCCTTTCTTATTAAGCATACGCGCTTCATTTCTTATTATAATGAAAAAAGAATTCGTTGACAACAAATTCTTCTTTTACTTTACACTTATTGACTTGTATTTATTTATTTTTTAACTAGCACTTTAGGTATTTCTTGTTCAACAGGAAAATCGAGCCTACGCATTTCTTCAGTTTCAACTTCTTGATACGCTTTGATAAAACTCTTTTCGAGAGCACTTTTATAGTTTATGGCTTTAACCTTTTTAGTTCGTAAATCTTTGTTATTGGTCTCTAACTTTTTTAAGAACTTTAGTGTTACTTCTTGTTCTTTGTCGTTTCTTTTTTGTTTGCGTTTCACTATTTCTTCAAAATCATGATCTTTGTCTTTAACATATTTGCGACTTTTTAATGTCCCTTTAATTAAAAAGGCAGTACCTAAAACACCTACTATAAAAGGAAGGCTTGTCATAACTAATTCAAAGGTACTACCAAGAGCACCAGTTTCTTTGTGCGAACAAGTAATAAAGAAAACAAGAGTAGCAATATCAATAGCTAGCATACCTAGGAAACTAAAATCAAAAAGATGCGTATTTTTCTTATGTTTTTGATATTCCAAAAGTTCTTCTTGCAACTTATTTTTTTCTTTTAAAAGTTTTGAAACATGAATACTTGTCGACTCTATTTCAGCTTGGCAAAGAACAATCTGTTCATCGATATCTTTAATAGCCTTATCTCGAAGAGCAATCTCATTAACTAATTCTTGATATTTCACGTTAACACTTCCTCGAAGTTTTTTAGTCTAGTTTTTGACGAGCCTTTAGCTTTTGTTTAAAGTAACATTTTGGACAATACGAGATATATTTTATCTCTTCCTGATTATCAATTTCAACTTGGGCACCATCTAAAGCCATTACGCCATTTTTAAAGCGTCCAACAAGAGTAGCTTTACGGCCACAATCACATCTTGTCTCTAGTTCTCTTAATTCGTCTGCTACTTCTAAAAGTCTTCTGCTACCGGGGAAACTCTCCGTACGAAAGTCTGTTCTTAGACCGTAACACTCGACTGGTAAATCGAATTGACAGGCTACTTGTAAAGCCTCATCCACTTGTTCTCTTTGCAAGAATTGGGCTTCATCGATAAAGAGACACGAACAACCACTGTATTTATTTCTAACTAACTTATAAAAATTAGTGTCTGCCGTCAATAAATCATCAACTTCACGAGAAATTCCAAGACGTGATACGACTTCTCTATCACCTTTAGTGTCGATGGCCGGCTTGAACAAACCTATTTTCATACCGCGTGACTCATAATTGTGGATTCTTTGTAATAATAAGGTCGACTTACCACAATTCATCGATCCATAATAAAATTTTAGTTTAGACATTTCCCTCACCCCACTATAATGAGTGTAACAAAGTGTTACCAAAAAATAAAGGCACTTTACAAAAAAAGACACTTATTTATGAGCCCTAGGGTGACTCTTTAAATAAATGTCTTTTAAGCGATCATTCGTAACATGGGTATATATACCTGTTGCTGATAAACTTTCGTGGCCTAATAGTTGTTGGACGGATAATAAATCGCATCCTTCATTTAACAAGTGAGTGGCAAAACTATGTCTTAACATATGGGGACTAATATTCTTTTGAAGAGCGGTTTTGGCTATCAGTTCATCTAAAAAGTTTTGGACACTTCTAACAGATAACTTGCCTCCTAAGTGATTGACAAATAAATAGGTAGAAGTTTTCTCTTTTAAGAAGTAAGGCCTACTTTCCTTCAGATAACGTTTAAGTTTCTCTTCGACTTTCACATTGTAATAAGCAATTCGTTCTTTATTACCTTTTCCTAAAATACGAATCTTACGTTCACCAAAAGAGATATCTTCTAGTTTTATAGAAACTAATTCCGAAACACGAAGTCCTGTTCCGTAAAGCATCTCTAAAATAAGTGCATTTCTTATTTCTTTAGGACTATCGCCACGACTAGCATTAATTAAGTCTTCGATTTCATTATAGTAGAAAAACTTCGGTAACTTTTTTTCTTTTTTTGGCATCTTGAGAAGTGAAAAGACATTTTTATCGATTTTTTCTTCCCGCACTAAGTAGTTATAAAAACTTCTTAGGGAACTGATATGACGAGAAACACTACTAGATGAAAGATGCATTTCTATAGATAGATACATGCGATAATTACGGGCTTCTTGATAAGTTATTTTCTTATAGTTTATTTTTTCTTTAACAAGATAGGCTTCGTAATTTTCTAAATCTTTTTCGTAATTTAAAACTGTCTTATCTGAGTAGTTCTTTTGGTACGACAAATACTCTAAATAAAGAGGAAATTCCTCTAATACTTTACTCAAGATTATCCCTCTTTGCTAAGTAATCTTCCATACTTAATTGATTTGGATCAGTTGCTTTTCTTCCCTTAGGACGCGGTAGTTGTTTTTGATAAACATGGGATATAAGTCCTTCGGGAATGGGTGTTTCTGGACGATCGAAATCATCTTTATTAAAGTATGGATTACGGTCTGGATCCTCTTCTATAGGTAATTGTTTTAGCAATTCGTAAGGAGCAAGCGACAAGGTGTGTTCGTTTCTTAAATCATCTTGAAGTTGATTAAAAGAAATCGAATGATATGGATATTTTTTTTCGTAGTCACGATAGAAAAAATAGACTCCTCTAAATCTCTTGTAGTTATCTGATAAGTGTTTTTTCAAGCGTTCTCCCAAATATTCTTTATTTGCTAGTATCTCTTTTTGTTCTGAGTAACCATCAGGAGCTTGAAGTGGGGCAAAATTATAGAGAAAATCTTGAATGCGTTCTCTAATAAACGAATCGATATAAGTATTACGTTCACTATCCTTTTGAACAGGATGCAAGATTTCAGTTATGATTCTGCCATTCGAATGTTCCAAGTCTTTAATAAAGTTATTTAAAAAGCGATTGACAAAGGGATCTGTCTTACGAATATTGTTTTCACCTTTTATAAGAGCATGTAAAAGAAGGTAATCGTCTTCATAGGCTACTTCTAATTGAAGTGGTTTTCTTTGATTTTTAGAGGGTTTAGTACAAAGATAAAACTCACCTTCGTGACCTTTGATATAACCTAAAGCTCGATACGTATCCATCAGTTCTTGGGGAGAACTAAAACGCATCGTGAAAGAATCCCAATCTGATAGATGGGCAAGTCCTCCTTTAGCGTGATTTTGTTCATCTAATAAAGGTAAAGGAATTTCATATTTACCATTTTTAAATATTAGTTGGTGCCTGCCATTTGCCATATATTTCACCTTCTTATTATCATTATAATATGAAAATCAACCCTCCATCAAGAATTTAGAGGTTTATTTTAATCACTTGACACCGAAAAAGAATCCCTAGGATTCTTTGGTATAGTCACAACTACTACATTTAATTTGACCTTTTTTCTCAACTAGTGGACTATTGCATTCAGGGCATAGCTCCCCTGTTGGCAAATCCCAAGTTGCAAATTTACATTTAGGATAGTGATCACATCCATAGAAGATTTTACCTTTACGAGTTTTCTTTTCGATGATGTTGCCTTTACATAGAGGACAAGTAGTTATCACTTTAACTTCTTTAGTTTCTTTTTTGATATATTTACAAGTTGGATAATTACTACAAGCTACGAACTCTCCGAATTTACCTTTACGAATTACTAAAGGACTACCGCATTCTGGACAAAGTTCACCTGTTTCTTTAGGAGCAACTTTTTGCATTGACCCAAAAGCCTTCTCGACCATCGGTTCAAATTCGTCGTAGAATTCATGTAAAACTTTAAGGGAATCTTCTTTACCATCGGCTATTTCATCTAAGTCATTTTCCATCTTTGCCGTATATTCGACATTTATAATATGGTCGAATGATTCCTGTAATTTATCGGTCGTCGTGACCCCCATTTCGGTCGGTACAAATTTCTTTTCTTCCATACTTACATAGCCACGTTTTTTAATGGTGTCGATAATAGTCGCATAAGTCGAAGGGCGACCAATTCCAAGTTCTTCTAATTCTTTGATTAACTTGGCTTCGGTATAGCGACTTGGTGGCGAAGTGAAATGTTGTTTAGCGGTGATTTCATCAGTTGTAAGAACACTTTTCTCTTTTAGATCAGGAAGAGGTGTCTCATCGATCGTTTCGTACTGAGCATAAACTTTACTGTAGCCATCGAATACACCCACTTGACCACTCGCTTTAAAGTTATAGTTATTGTTATCTAAAATGACAGTCGTCTGATTATATTTGGCATCTTTCATTAAGGAAGCAAGGGCTCTTGCATAAATAAGAGAATATAATTTGTATTCATCACTTGTTAGATAAGTCTTAACTTTACTAGGTGTTCTTAAAATACTAGTAGGTCTAATAGCTTCGTGGGCGTCTTGCACGTTTTCTGTCTTTTTACTAGTCTTAGCATAACCGATATACTCTTTACCAAAATTATCTTCGATATAGTGGAAGGTACTTCCTACAAATTCATCTGAAAGTCTAATCGAATCTGTACGCATATAGGTAATTAATCCAGTTGTTTCGCTTCCAAGATCGATTCCTTCGTATAATTTTTGAGCAAGCATCATCGTTTTTTTAGCCGGAAAACCTAATTTATTAGAGGCTTCTTGTTGTAGAGTGGAAGTAATAAAAGGTGGTCTTGCTTTTCTAGTCTTTAACTTGGATTCGATTCCTGAAACTGTAAAGCCATTACCAAGACGTGCCTTAATATCATTAGCCTCTTCTTCGTTTTTTATTTCTAACTTTTTATTATTGTAAGCAAAAAGTTCGGCTTCAAAATCAGGAAAATTTGCGGTAATTGTCCAGTACTCTTCTTTTTGAAAGGCCTCTATTTCCCTTTCCCGATCGACGATTAGTTTTAAAGCGACACTTTGGACACGTCCTGCACTCTTACCACCTGTTTTACTTTGCATGAGACGACTCAAGCGGAAACCAATAATTCTATCCAAAATACGTCTTGTCTCTTGAGAACGTACTAAATTATCGTCGATTTTCCGTGGATGATTGAAGGCATCGATTACTTTATCCTTCGTAATTTCGTGGAAAAGAACTCGTTCGTACTTGTTGTCTTTGATATTCAAAGCCTCTTTTAGATGCCAAGAAATTGCTTCTCCTTCGCGGTCGGGGTCGGTTGCAAGATAAACTTTGTCGGCCGCTTTAGCAGCTTTCTTTAAATCTTGAACTAATTTTGTCTTGCCACTAATAAAGGTGTAATCTGGTTCGAAGTTTTTATCGACGTCGACGCCTAGACCAAATTTACCTTTAGTCGAGAGATCTCTTATATGCCCTTTACTCGATACTACTTTAAAGCCTTTTCCTAAATACTTTTCGATGGTTTTACTTTTACTTGGGGATTCGACAATAACTAGATTGTTCTCCATTTTCACACGTCCTTTTCTTTTTCATTTATACACTAGGAAGAATTACTTTGTCAACGCTTTTTATTTTTCCTTCTATCTATATTATAGTAAGTTATTAATTATTTTACTTATTTTTTTAAAAGATTTTCTTTGACAGGGCCAAAACTTTTCCGATGGAATTCTAAAATACCATATTTTTGTATAGCCTCCAAATGTTGTTTCGTAGGATAACCTTTGTGTTTAGCAAAGCCATAAAGAGGATACTCTTTATCTAATTCGTACATCATATGATCCCTTGTCACTTTGGCAATGACGGAAGCTGCGGCAATCGAAATACTTTTAGCATCTCCTTTGATAATTGAAGTTGAAGGCATCGTTAGTTTTTCTAGTTTCATCGCATCGATTAAAACGTGTTCGGGAGTAATTGGACATTTGGTAATTGCTTCGTACATCGCTAGTTTGGTGGCTTCGTAGATATTTACATCGTCTATCACTTTCTCATTCTTAATACCTATTCCAATTGCTAGAGCATGTTCTTTAATATAAGTATAAAACTGTTCACGTTTCTTTTCCGATAACTGTTTAGAATCGGTTAAACCTGCTAAAACAAAATCTTTTGGCAGAATGACACAAGCTGTCACGACTGGACCTATTAAAGGACCTCGCCCTACTTCGTCAACACCGGCAATATAATTAATTCCTTCATTCCATAATTCTTTTTCATATTTATACAAATCAACTTTTTCTTTCGGCA
>CANQDB010000062.1 GCA_947591175.1 uncultured Bacilli bacterium | reverse complement strand
CAGTACTAATAGATCGAGGATTTAATCATATTTTTGATAAACCCTAATTTGAGACACATTATCTAAGTTTTCAGAGAATTATTTGCTATAATTCATTTTCTTGGTGATCATAGCGAAGAGGGTACACCTGTTCCCATCCCGAACACAGAAGTTAAGCTCTTCCACGCCGACAATAGTGTATGCTAAGATAGGTCGTTGCCAAGAATTTTTTTTTGCAATAATTTAAATATTTATTATAGATGAAGGCTAAGCCTTCTTTTTTTCGCTAAAATATTATGTTTTTTACGTGAATTTAATTGTTTTTTACTTTTTTTTATGATATCATTTAAGTAATAATAGAGAATAGTATAGTGGGTGAAAAAATGTCTGAACAAGTTATTAAAGCAAAGTTATTTGATATTTATATGAGAGGACTTCTAAGTAATCATGATGAGGTCCAATCTATTAACAACAATATTGTCCGTAATGATGATGTTAATGAATTTAATCATCTTCAAACCTTATTGGATAATATTAAAAATGAAGATATACCAAATGTTGTAGAATATCCTATAGATTCAGAAGGCAATAAAATATTAGTTGA
Organism: uncultured Bacilli bacterium; assembly: GCA_947591175.1. Taxonomy (GTDB): domain Bacteria; phylum Bacillota_I; class Bacilli_A; order RF39; family UBA660; genus Faecenecus. The sequence continues at coordinate 7,001 of CANQDB010000062.1, read as the reverse complement.
ATTTTCCTCATCTTCTCCAACTGTTGGACCTAGAAATAGGGAAGAAAATGAAACTCAAGAAGCCTATGATCAATATTTAGAAAATTATTATACAGAAAAATTTAGTAATCCTGAACCAAATCTTGATTCAACTAAACAAGCAACAAATATTACAGAAATTAATAATTGGGAGAATATAACATCTAATCTGAAAAATAAGGCGGCTGATCCTAGAGTAGATAAATGGCTAAGATTTGCGTGCAGCATTATGAGCAAAAATACTCTCAGCGTTGTCGAATTATATAATATTTTTTCACAGGATAGTAATACTGATACTGAAATGCCTACTCAGGTTACCGAAAGCAATGGAAACAGAATAGACCAATTAGTAACTTTAACATCTGGACAAAAATATTTAGTTTTAAATCAAGCAATTTATCAAGATAGAACATTCTATTTAACTACTGGAATTACAACTGATTATAAAAATCTTGATGGAACGTTTGCAATTTTTGAAGAATTTAATCAAGAAGGTAGAACATATTTAAAACAGGTAACGGAAAGTGCATTATTGAATTTACTATTAAAATACTTGCAACCAAGTAAATAAGGGAGGTTAATGGAATGGAATCAAATGAAGAAAGAATCATTCAATTGGAACAAGAAATTGATAGATTAACTGATGAAATAATCATACAATTAAAAAGTCGACTAGAAGACATAAAAGAGAAAGCAAAACAAAGTGCTAGCCACCAATCTTTAAATTCAGTTATAATGGGTGGAGAAAAATATGGCTTTGAAAAAGGCAAAATATCAATACCTTGTACAGAAGAAGATAAAAGAGAAGGCACTTGGTGTATGCTTCAACTAGCTAAATATATAGATTACAAAAACAAAAATCAAAGTAAAATGACTCAAGCACAACCTGTCCAAAATAAAAACTCTATTAATCTTAATCAAGAATCAGCTATTTCAATTCCTGGTATAAATCCAACAACGCCAATACTATCAACGGAGCCATCACTTGCTCAAAAAACGACTGCAGCAAATATTGTTCCTGAACAAGAAACTCCAACCCCAGATTTAAATAGAACTGCACAAGTTCAAGAATCAACATTTCCAGAATCACCTGAACTTAATCCAGCACCACAAGATATTAATCAAGAAGACTCTCATAATGTTGAAGTTGAGACTGCTCAAGCTGAAGCGGCTCCAGCACCAGAGATTAATCCAACATTAGATAATACTTATCCAGAAAGTCATCATGGTCGTAGATTTAGAGTTGTTCAAAAAGACAAACCTGTTGATTCAAAATCCTATGTAGAACATGATGAAACATTCGATCAGTTAGCCGAAATTGCGAGCGAAGTGATTGGAAGAAATGTAACAAAAATTAATGGAAACGATGTGCCATTTACTAGCACTCCTATAGAAACTCAAGAATCAGAAAGTAAAGCAAAATCTTTACCACAACAAGAGACAGTTGAAAAAGAACCTATTCAGGAAAACCAACCAGTAAGTCCAATTGTAGAACCTGTAACTTCTATCGAAAAATCACAAGAAGAAACAACAATCAATCCAATACCGGTATCGGTAGCTACTCCAGAAAATCCAGTAGCAACTGAACCGCTTCCAGCTAAACCAACAAAACCTTTACCACAAGAAGAAGTAGGGGATATATTATATAGACCAATTTCTAATACTCTCGATTATCAAAAAATGGCTGTAGGGTTAGTTATTTTAAGAAATTTACAAAGCTTCCCAACAATTCAAGAAGAAAAAGCAAGAGCATTGGTAGAACAAGAAATTGAAAAACAAAGCAAGATTGTGAAAAATGCAAGAGAAGTCGTTCCTCAAGCAGTTCAAAAAGAACTAGAACGACAAATTAATGGATATTTTCCTATTTCCAAGATCAGTCCAGAATTAAGTGATTTTATTCATAGAAATTCTATACAATTTAATCAAAATGACCAAAAGCTATTAGCAAGTATGGATACTGCTCAAGTAGAAATAGATCATCTTATAGCTGAAAAGAACAAACTATATGCTTCTGCAAACGAAAACGATCAAAAAAGTGAAGATTTCCAAAAAAAAGTTCAACAATTAGATCAATTTTACAAAAAAGCTTGTGAAAAACAATATCAAACAAGCCTAATTACTAACATATTAACTTTTTCTTCGATTACAGATACATATTTTAAATATCAAGAAACAAAGTTAAATGGTGAAGAAATTAGCCCAGAACTTCAAAAAGAAATGGATGAATTAATAGGTAAAACAACTGAATCTTCTCAACTAACTGCTCAGGTAACACAAAACGATCAACCTACAGACGCTTCAACAAATCAAGATTTGGACTTATATTTTTCAGATGAAGAATTAGCAAAAATGATAGAGGATCTAAAAAATCAACAAAACGATAATCCACAAAAGTACCAAAATGAAACTGATAACGATTCTTCACAAGATATCGATTCAACTTCCTATGATTTAGATGAAATTCAAACTATTATTCCACAAAGTAGAAGAATAGTTCTAAATAACTATGATGCTCCTTCATCTTTAATAGGTAAAGTACAGTTCATAGCAAGTCAAATTGCTATTCGTGTACAAGATTATGTCAGCAATTTATTACATAGCATTGCCGACGGAATTCAGCGTTCTCGCGAGGAAAATTTTGAAGAGACAAATAGAGATGAGGAATATTCTGAAATTGAAGGCGTAAGTTATTACGAATTATTCGATACTATACAAGATTGGATGAATGAATTTAACACTGATGTTCAAGTATCTCCTGAACAAGTTAATAATTATATTAGTAAACATGTTTCATTCTCTAAACCAGGTCAAAGTTTAGATGAATTTGAAAGTAAAGATATTCCTTCTTCAGATGATTATTGCTTAATAATGATTGATCCAGAAACTGAAGAGGATACTGGATCAATTGAAATCCGTCCGGAAATTGAAAACAGTAGTGTTCACAAAGCGTCAGATGGACCTGTTTATGCCCATATTCCTACCCATATTTTACAGCTGGTAGAACAAAAAAGAGAAAATGAAGACTATACGCAAAGTCATTCAGCAAAATAGGAGGGGTAAAAATGAATAATCGAATTAATAAGATATTTGTTTTAGATGATAATAAGAAGTACTTGGTAATAAATCAAGCCATGTATAAAAATGAAAGTTATCTTCTATTAAACGAAGTAAACGAAGAAGAAAATGAGATACTTACAGATGTAATGATTGTAAGAGAAGTGATAGAACCAGATGGTGCTATGAGTGTCGAAATCGTCAAAGATCCAAAATTATTACAATTACTTGCCAAGTATTTACCTCCGACAGCATAATGTATACAATGTGCAAAAATGTCGAAAAAAAGTATTAAATAGGTTGTCTAACCTATTTTTTATTTGCTATAATGATTTTGGTGATAGAAATGTATAAATTAACAACTCGAAACGAAAAGGAGACAATTGAATTAGCTCAAAATATCGAATCAGAAAAATTTCCTAATATGGTTATTTGTCTTGAAGGAGATTTAGGAAGTGGTAAAACTATCTTCACAAAAGGATTTGCACATGCTTTAGGAATCGAAGAAGATATCACATCGCCTACTTTCAATATTATCAAAGAATATCCAAATGGAGAATTGCCTCTTTATCATATGGATGTATATCGTTTAGAAGGACGTGTAGATGAACTAGGACTTGATGAGTATTTCCATAAAGGTGGGGTTGTTATCATCGAATGGTCTGATATGATTCAAGAGTATCTTCCGGATGAGCGCCTAGAAATTAAAATCAAAGTACTAGATGATGCAGAGGATGCTCGTGTATTTATCATTAATCCAATCGGAAGACAATACGAAGAACTTTGTGAGGCAGTTCTATGAAGACGTTTTACATAGATACATCTTCTAGTTATCTCTTTGCGGGAATAAGTGTTGATAAACAATTAAAGAATGAAATTAAACTAAAATTAGATAAGGAATTATCTAGTTTTACTTTACCCAAAATAGAAGAACTTTTTAAAGAAGTAGAAATAGAACCTAAAGATATCGATAAAATCCTTGTCGTCAAAGGACCTGGTTCATTTACGGGAATTAGGATAGGCGTAACGATTGCTAAAACTTTTGCTTGGAGTTTAAAAAAAGAAATTACCACGCTTTCTAGTTTAGAGGCTATGGCAACTATATCGAGTACGGATTACGATTATTTAGTTCCTATGATCGATGCTAGAAGAGGTTACGTTTATGGGGCAATTTACGATAGACAAGGTACGCAGATATTAAAAGATCAATATATCAAAAAAGAAACTTTAGAGATTGCTATGGAAGACCTCCCAGGTAAATGTGTTATCATTACGAATGATATTTTAACAAGTAAGTTTCCTACCATATCATATGATGCCCAAATTGAAGAAATAATTGCGCGCTTTGAGAATAGAGAAAGTCAAAATCCGCATGCTATTAACCCAGAATATTTAAAACTCACTGAAGCGGAGGAAAATAAAGATAAGTAAGCGCTAGAGAAAAGAGTGAAAAAATGAAAGATGCCCTTATATTAGGAATAGAAAGCAGTTGTGATGAAACCAGTTGCTCGATAGTTAAAAATGGTACGACCGAGTTGGCTACTATTATATCTTCCCAAATAGATATCCATAAAGATTATGGTGGAGTAGTACCAGAAATTGCCAGTCGTGAACATGTTAAGAATATCACAATCGTACTCGAAGAATGCTTAACTGAAGCCAAGGTGACGATGGATGATATCGATGCCATTGCAATTACCTATGGGCCAGGTTTAATTGGTTCTCTTCTAATAGGTTTAGAAGCTGCTAAAACTTTAGCCTTTATTCACAACAAACCACTTATTCCAGTCCATCATATTGCGGGACACATCTATGCTAATAACTTAGTTCGTCCTTTAACCTTTCCACTAATAGCCTTAGTTGTAAGTGGGGGCCATACGGAACTAATCTATATGAAAGAAAACTATTCCTTTGAAAAATTAGGTGGAACTAAAGATGACGCAGTCGGTGAGTGTTATGATAAGGTTGCGCGTGTTTTAGATATCCCATATCCAGGTGGTCCATTATTAGACAAAATGGCTCACGAAGGGAACGCAACTTATGATTTACCGACACCCCTAAATGATGATAGTTACGACTTCAGTTTTAGTGGCTTAAAGAGTGCCGTTATCAATTTAGTCCATAATGAACAACAACGAGGAAACACAATACGTAAGGAAGATTTAGCCGCCTCTTTTCAAAAGGTTGTCGTCGATGTAATAACTAAAAAAACGATTCGTGCTCTTAATAATTACCAAGTAAAAAACCTTATTGTGGCTGGAGGAGTAGCTGCTAATAGAGGTCTTCGTGAAAGCCTTACAACTGAGTGCCAAAAAGAAGGAATCGACTTAACTTTTCCACCGATGAAATATTGTACTGATAATGCTGCCATGATTGCAACCGCTGGATTCTATGCTTATCAAAAAGGTGATAGGGCCGATTTGAGTTTAAATGCTAAGTCAAGTGTTCCATTAAGTTAACTAAAATAATATTTCAAACTATAACTATCTTGAATTACTTTTCGAGATAGTTTTTTTAATTAGATATTGACAAGTGTATATATACTGTATATAATCAATATATACAAAAGAGGTGTTTATGGAAATTATAATTAGTAATTCAGGTAAAGTTCCCATTTACGAACAGATTAAAGACCAAATTAAAGCTATGATTATTTCTAATGAGTTGAAAGCTAACGACTGGCTACCCTCAATTCGCTCTTTAGCTCGTGACTTACGATGCAGTGTCATCACGACTAAAAATGCTTATGAAGAACTAGTAAAAGAAGGGTATGTGAAGACAATGCCATCCAAAGGTTTTTATGTTGCCGAAATCAATCAAGACCTTGCCAAAGAAGAGCAACTTAATAAAATTGAGGAACTTTTAGACCAAGCAGTTCAAAAAGCCAAAAACAACCACATTTCCAAAAAAGAAATTCATGAAATAATAAATATTTTATACGAGGAGGATGCACATGGAGAATATTCTAGAAATTAAAAACTTATGTAAAAAGTACGATGATTTTGAATTACAAAATGTATCTTTTAAACTACCTAAAGGAATGATTATGGGCTTTATCGGCGAAAATGGTGCCGGCAAAACGACAACTCTTAAAGCAATACTAAATATCATTACCGATTACAGTGGCGATATCAAAATATTTGGTTCCAATAATAGAACCGATGACAGTCGAATAAAGGAAAATATTGGCGTCGTCCTAGATGATATGTTCTTTCCAGAAATTCTTACACCTAACGATATCAATAGCATTATGAAAAGTATTTACAAAAAATGGGATACCAAGAAATTTTACGATTACTTGAAAGAGTTTTCGCTTCAACCAAATAAAGCCATTAAAACCTTCTCCAAGGGAATGCGTAAAAAATTAGAAATTGCCACGGCCTTATCTCATTACCCAAAACTTTTAATATTAGATGAACCAACCTCGGGACTAGATCCTGTTGCAAGAGCTGAAGTCATCGATCTTTTTCAAGGCTTTATCGAAGATGAAGATTGCTCGATTTTATTATCAAGTCATATTACAACCGACCTCGAACATATCGCGGACTATATTACTTTTATCAATCAAGGTAAAATTATTTTTTCGAAAACCAAAGATGATTTATTAGATAATTATGGAATTGCCAAGTGTAGTGAAAAGGAGTTTAAAAAGATATCTGCCAAAGATTACCTTAAATATCGTAAAACAAAGTATCAGTATGAAGTTTTAGTCGAAAATAAAAAGGAGTTTAAAAAGAAATATGACATCGCTGTTATCGACAAGATTACGTTAGATGATTTAATGGTTCTAATGGTAAAGGGGGAAGAATAATGATAGGTTTTATCAAAAAAGATTTAGCCATGATTAAGAGTAACTTTAAAACGTTGGGTTTACTCTTTATACTCTATGCTATAATGGGTTTCTATGGCGAAATGGATATTTCCTTTAT
>CANQDB010000061.1 GCA_947591175.1 uncultured Bacilli bacterium | reverse complement strand
GTGTTAAACGATGTCTATGTTTCAAGCACCCCAAAAACCAAGATACTTATATAATTCTACAGGCGACCGAGCCGAATGTAATCGTCGTCTATACACTAAACGTTTGGAATTATTGCAAGTTCTAGCTACTGAGCAGGGAAATATTAATTCTCGCGAGTACGATTTTTTCGAAAAAATGCTTAATGCTAAAGAAAGTATTTTAAGATATCCTGAAATGTATTCGGAAACATTTGATACTGCTTTCTTTTTAGAGGTGGCGCAATATAATATTTGTAAAAGATTTCTTTTTACCTTGAACCGGTTGGGTCCTTCTCATAATTTTTATACTTGCCTTTGGCCACATCATTTTCTTACTTTTAAAGGTACTCATTACTTAGATTCATTTAATTTAGTAGAATATAAGTTTGAAAAAGATAAGCATGATTTTACACTTTATGAAGAAGCCTTGACGACTGAAGAACAATTAGTTTTACTATATGATAGAATCGAAGAACTAACGATACTTCAAGAACATCCTGTAAATCGGCAAGAACAAAGGGATTTCCATCTTCCAGAAAGAATCGAAGATTTGAAGAAGTTACGTGATACAATCGAAAAATATGGTAATCCTAAGAGCGAACTTTTAGCAAAACTTGGAACTATGCTCGAAGAAGATTGGCATGTTACCTTTGATGAAAATGGAAAAGTTCCAAATATTTCTTGGATAGATATTCACAAAGAAAAAGTTAAAACAATAGAACCCCATCTCCGTTAAAGAGAATGGGTTCTTTTTTCTAATTCTAATAAATATTTTTTTAGATCGAGTCCTAAAGCGTAGCCTGTGAGTTTTTTATTTTTACCAATAACCCGGTGACATGGAATAAAAAAGGGAAGGGGATTATTGTGAATACTTTGTCCTACGGCTTGATAGGCTCTATGGTTTCCGATTTTTCTAGCAATGTCTTGATATGAACAAGTTTTGCCATATGGAATCTTTTGTAATTCGCGCCAAACTTTTTGTTGAAAGGGTGTACCTTGAGGATAAAGTTCTATCGTAAATTCTTTTCTCTTTCCTTCAAAATATTCCGTCAATTCTTGGCAGCACTTTGTAAGAAATCTAGTTTCTTTTTCATACACTCCATCTTCAGGTTTAACTAAGCTACAGGAAACTAATTTTTCATTATCTTCGATGAGATAGAAAACACCCCAAGGTGTCTGATAAGATGCGTAATACATTTTAGACAACCTGGAAAAGATAGAACTTCAAGTAAGAAGTTTCATCCACTTCCATTAAGATAGGGTGATCTTTACTTTGTTTTCTAGCTTCGATTAAACGTAAGGATACGCCAGCATCTTGACTAGCTTCTCTTAACATTTTTAAAAAGTTTTCTTCATCCATAAAGTGTGAACAAGATGCCGTTGCTAAGTATCCTCCGCGAGGAAGTAATTTCATAGCTCTATAATTTATTTCTTTGTAGCCGCGGTAAGCATTTTGAATAGTATCCCTTGCTTTTGTAAAAGCAGGGGGATCCAGAATAATAAAATCGTAATCAATTTTATGACTTTCTTCTAACTCTTTTAAATAGTCGAAAATATCGGCTTTTTTAAGTTCTATTTTAGCTTCTAAGTGATTTAGTTTGATATTAGTTTTAGCAGTCATTAAGGCACTTTCCGAAATGTCGACAGCAGTAACTTTTGTAGCCCCACCTAAGGCGGCGTTTAAGGCAAATGAGCCAGTGTGGGTAAAGCAATCCAAGACTTTTTTACCTTTGGCAATTTCTTTGACAGCGAGCCGATTATATTTTTGATCTAAGAAAAATCCCGTCTTTTGACCATCGGCAAAATCCACCAAATACTTAATCCCATTTTCTTGAATAATTGTCGAAGTATCGCCATTTTCCATATTTGCAAGAGGATACCAGTCAGTGAACTCTTCCATTCCTTCGAGTTCTCTTATCTTGATGTCACATCTTTCATAGATTCCTCGAATAGCGAATCCATCTTTTTTAAGTACTTCTACTAAAAGAGGAAAAATAATATCTTTTCTTTTTTCGATTCCTAACGAAAGAGTTTGAGTAACTAAGACATCATTAAATTTATCGACAGTTAAGCCTGGAAAGGAGTCAGCTTCACCAAAGATAATTCTTACGGCATTTAGGTCATTTGGCATGACACTTTTCCGATATTCCCACGCGTATTCGATTCGTCTTTGCCAAAAGGCTCTATCGAAAGTATCGTTTGTATTCCTGGAAATTATTCTAACTCTGATTTTGGAATTTCTATTTATGAAGCCAGTACCTAAATATTTATCTTTCTTATTTAAAACATCGACTAAATCACCATCTTCGAAATCACCTTCGATTTTCGTAATTTCGTCGTAATAAACCCAAGGATGACCTTTACGAATCCGCATTTCTTGCTTCTCAGTGACCCAAACTTTAGGATATGTTCTAATATTTTTCATGTGACCCTCCTACATGACACTTGGTATGTCGATTGCTAATAGATCGAGCAATGTTTTAATAACTTTTGAAGTTAACTGTAAGACGTAAACGTAATCGTTCTTTTGCCCAGCATCAGTAGTTTTAGCAAGATTGTTGTTTTGGTAGAAGTTATTGGTAACGACTGCTAAATCGTATAAGTAGTCCGCAATATAATGTGGTCTTCTTTCTTCAAAAGCATGGGTGAGGGAAGATTCCATTTCCAAAAGTTTAAGTCTTAAATTACGGTCGTAAATATCGTGAACTGTATCACTTAAATTATCGACTTCCAATCCATTAACCATCTTGTTAATTCTTAAATAAGTGTAGAGTAGGTAAGGTCCAGTTTTGCCAACGACGGACGCAAACTTTTCACTATCGAAAATATAATTTTTATCGAGACTATTTTGTAAATCAGCAAATTTAACGATAGCATTTACTATTTTATCTTTATCTATTTCTGACATATCCTTGTTAGTTTCTTTTAAACTTAAGAAGACTTCTTTTACTTCTTGTAGTAGGTCATTTAATTTGACAGTTTCGCCACTTCTCGTCTTGAAAGGTTTACCATCTTTGCCATTAATTGTTCCAAACCCGATGTGTTCTAAATCTTCATATGGAGAAAATCCTGCCTTATCACTTGCTCTAAAGACTTGTTCGAAATGTAAATGTTGTCTCATATCGGCAACATATAGAATGTGGTCGGGATGAAACCTTTCATTACGCTCGTAAATACAAGCTAAATCTGTCGTCGAATAAAGAGAAGCACCATTACTTTTTTCAAGTAAGAATGGTGGTACTTCGATTTTATCGTCATCTTTTTTTACATCGATTACGAGAGCTCCTTCGCTTTCTCTAACAAGTCCCTTTTTCTTTAAGACTTCTTTCATTTCCGGAATTACTGGGAAACATTCACTTTCACCATACCAAAAATCAAAATCGACTCCTAAATAACTATAAAGTTTCTTGACGTCTTCGATCGACACCTCACAAATTTGTTTCCATAACTTTTGATAAGTTTCGTTTCCATCTTGTAAATCTTTTGTAATATTTTGACAAGTAATCTGTAAATTTTCATCTTCTTTACAGGCTTTACTCATCTCTGGATAAACCTTATCCAGATACGCTAAATCGAATTTTATTTCGTCTACGGGGACATCCTTAAAGTCCCTTAATATCGCGTAGATTACTTCGCCAATTTGTAATCCGAAGTCACCTAAATGAGCATCGGCCAAAGTATTATGACCCATAAACTTAATGATTCTTTTTAAACTTTCCCCAATAATAGCGGGACGTAAATGACCGACGTGAAGGGGTTTCGCAATATTTGCTCCACCATAATCCAAATAGAATAGTTCTTTTTTTTCGGGTTTCTTTAAATTAAAATGATCAACGTCTTTCATAAGTCTTACATACTTACTGATAAACTTATCACTCAAGGTAAAATTGATGAAACCTGGATTAACTACCGAGACATCTTTAAAATAGTTTCCAAAGTCATCCATCTTCTTTAAAGAATCGACAATCTTATTTCCCAAAGAAATAGGACTTTCATGATAAAGTTTTGCTAACTTAAAACAATCGTCACATTGATAGTCACCTAAATCAGGCCGATTCGATAAAATGATCCTTGGGGTAGTTTCGTAACCTAGACTGTGCATTACTTCCTTTACTATTTTTTGTAGTTCCTCTAAATACATATTATTTCCTCCTAAAACAAAATAGTGCCAAACTATAAGGACGAAATATTATCGCGGTACCACCTTACTTATAGTTTGTGCACTATATCTTTGATTCTTTTAACGCAAGAAGTACGTATTAGTTTTCTAATCCACCTAAGAAAAGACACGTTCCTAAAAAATCATTTATTCATTTCCACCAACCATGAACTCTCTTTAAAACTATTTTTAGTACTACTTCTTTTCAGTGCTTTTTTCCTCTTCATTATAATATAGTTTCCATTCTTTGTCAAAAAGATGCAAAAAAAAAGACTTAAATCTTCTTCTCTAAAACTTTTGCCTTTGTCTCTATTTTTTCCAATCTTGTAGAGTCAACATAGGCTAAGCCAGGAGTGATTTTTTCAATTTTTTGTTCAAAGCCGCCTTCGAAAATACTTCCTGGATAGATAATAGAGGTCTCTACATCAGTATAGGTTCCATCTCTATTTATTTGAAGTGTAGCATTTTCTTTTTCGGTTCTTGTTCTAATAACAATGTTTCCATGTTCACAAGTAATATAGGCGACACTTTTAATATTTCCACGATACATTTCCATGCTGTTTTCCTCCTTCAGTAAAAACCATTATAGCACTTTTTTAGAAAATGTGTTAAAAATTTTTTCCTTCCATATAATTTTATGAGGTGACTCATGGATAAATTCGTCGTTAATTTGATGGCTAACTTCGGTTACATTGGCATGTTTTTAGGAATGGTTTTAGAAGCCGTTATTATAATTATTCCTTCCGAACTTATATTAGCCACTGGGGGAATTCTGGCTGCGAATAAAATTTTTACTTTTTGGGGAAGTTTTCTAACAGGTCTCCTTGGCAGTGTTTTCTGTGCCATTTTATTATATGCTATGGGTTACTTTGGAGGACGGCCTTTTATTGAAAAATATGGTAAATACTTTTTTATGAAGAAAGAAGATATCGACAAAGCCGACTCCTGGTTTGCAAAATACGGATTATGGGGTGCTTTTATAGGTCGTAATTTTCCGATTGTTAGAACCCTTATTTCTATTCCGTTAGGTTTAACTCGTGTTTCTTTTTGGAAGTTTTTGCTATATACGACTCTTGGTAGTATTCCCTGGACTTTTGCTTTTGTCTATGTGGGTTATGCTCTTGGTAACAACTGGGTTCTTTTAAAAAATTACACTTCGAAGTTAAAGGTACCTATACGAATCCTTTTACTACTTTTAATTGTGAGTTTCTTTTATAAAAAAATAAAGGCCTTCTTTGTAAAAAGAAAGGCTACAAGTTAATATTATAAAGACTTGGTCCTTGGATACATTCACCATCCATCGTAAATCTTGAACCATGACATGGACAATCCCAAGTTTTGGTAAATAAATTAAATGTAAGGCCACACTTAAGATGTGGACAAATTGGATGAACAGTATGATACTTGCCGCTGGAATCTATATAGATACCGCACTTTTTCCCGTCTAGTGATGTAATTTTGACTTCATCTAAATAAAAGGAATAATAGTTTTTAAGATGGGATAGGGCATAAGTTTTGGTACTGTGAATCGTATCGACCATAAAGTTCTTAATAGTTTCTAAGTGAATTCCACGATAGGGTAGAAATAGTTCCTGATAGATATTTTCTTCTCCTAAGACTAAATCACTTAGTATTTTGCCGGATATTACTCCGTTAGTCATACCCCAAGTATTAAATCCTGTGGCAATAAATAAATGTGGATCATCCTTTTTAAGTTGACCAATCAAAGGCAAGTGATCGTTTGTCATAATATCGTGGTTTTGCCACACATAGTCAACTTCTTTTAGATAATTCCTAGCATCATGCAAGACATTATCGTAGTTTTCGACGTAATTTAAATTGTTTCCTAATTTATGAGAAGTCCCAACGTACAACAAATAATTCTTTTTATCTTTGTGAAATCTAAATGATGTAGTAGGGTTACTTGCGGTAATGGCATTTACCTTCAAAGGTTTATTATAGTTTCCTGCTACTAAGTAACTTCTCTCGATATAACTTCTCAAAGGCATGAATCCTGGAATTGTAAAGAAAGGGTACTGGGTACAAATTATAACTTTCGTAGCTTTTATAGATCCTTCTAAAGTATCCACTGTGTACCCATCTTCTTCTTTTTTTAAAGTGAGGGCTTCCGTATGTTCATAAATTTCGATTCCCTGTTTTAGACAAAGTTCCTTAAGTGCCAAAATATATTTGACTGGATGAAAGACGAAGGTGTCATTAACTTCGACAGCATAGGGGACTTTTTCAAGGCCATTAGAATTCTTGATTTCATAGTTTACGTGGTTCCGGCTCAAGATTTCTTCTTCTTTTTGAAAGCTTGGAATCTCATTCTTATCGTAAGTAAACGTAATTGACGAATTGCTTTCTAAATTACAATTAATGTGGTAATCTAAAACATTTTTTTGGACCGTCGCGATGGCCTCTTTTTGACTTTGTAAATAAAGGTCGGCGGCACTACTACCAAAAGTACCTTCGATCTTTGAAAGATTTAACTCCTGTAAATAGGTAAGTTTTCCAGTCGTGTTGCTACTAGATCCAAAACCAACCTTATCACGTTCGATTAGGACAATCTTCTTATTAGTTTCTTTCTTAGCTAATTCGAAAGCTGTGGAAATTCCGGCCAAACCTCCACCTACAATTAGAATGTCGGCTTTTATCCTTTTCTTTAACGGAGGTAGTACTTTAGGTCTTATTCCTTGTATCCAAATAGATTCTTTTTTCATCTTTTTCACCTATTTTAATTGTGGGAAATTTTGTAATATTTTATACTTTTTGTTTGCAAAGAGAATTATTTGTGATATAGTGTAATATACTTAAAAAAAGAAAGAAGAGATTAAATTGGAAAACACCCAAGTATTAGCAGTTTTAAGTAGTGAAAAAGAGCGAAATAGTAAGTTGATCAAAAACTTGCAAGTAAACGAGAAATGTTTAGCAGCTGTTAAGCAAGGTACATCCTTACTTAGTAAAGGTTTTATAGTTTCGACTATCGCTGGCATGGCCTTTATGAATCCACCTGTTTCAATCGGTAGTTTAGGAGCCTTGACCTTATCGTACGGGGCTTATCGTTACTATCAAAAAGATTTTGACGAAGTCGAAGAAGAACTACGTTTAAGACGCAAGTGGAATAGATGCCTCACGCAGAAGATGACCGAAGTAGATGAAATAGAAGCAACAAAAATTCAAGAGATATCAATGGAAGAAAGAATAGAGTACCTATTTGATTTATACACTTCCATGATGCTTGAAGGAGATCTTTCTATGGAAGATACGGCATCTATTACAGAAACAATCGACCAAACCAGTCTTTCAACTAAGGTCAAAGACAATCTCAAACAACTTGTTTATCGTTGTCACAAAGTACCAAAGGGTAGTTTTTAAAAAAAGTGATATGCATTGAGGGTGTAATATAAAGTGTGTAAGTTGAAAAACGAACACACTTTTCAAATGTAATAAAAATGATAAAATGAAA
>CANQDB010000060.1 GCA_947591175.1 uncultured Bacilli bacterium | reverse complement strand
AAAATTCTTCTGGCATTGATTTTACAAAGGTTTATAAGGACTATAATTATTCATCCCCTACAATCTAGTACACAGCGAAAAAATTTAAAAACTTGTAATTTTAAAAATTCTAAAAAAATTCCCTTAGGCGAATTTTCAAAATTTACCTAGAGGAATTTTTAATTTTGTTTTAAATTTCTCCTAAGGGAATTCTTAAAATTAGCGATTTGCTAATCTTTTTTACTTGTGTTAGAGTCTCCTTGAAGGGAGGTGAAACATGTATTTTCCGTTTAAAACTAAAGAAGAACGAGACACTTATATTAAGGAAGTTTATGAAGGTAAACAAGTAGTCTTTGGTATATTAGATCCTTACTTCAAGAGTATAATGTGGAATTGCCGAGGGTATCTTTCACTCATTCTTTCCGAACTATTAGGACTCCCTTTTACTAAAGATGGTAGCAATATCATTGTAAAAACTCCAGAACTTGCGGTAGATAAGAAGAAAGAAAAACAACGGAGAAGTGATTTCGTTGTTGAAGTCGGAAAAAATTATCTAATCTTGGAAGCAAACTATGGAGAGTACTATCCTGAAATAGCTGATAAGAATCTAGGATATCTCTTAAAATTATCTTCGCAAGTAGTACTTCGTGGAAGTGATAAGTTTGTGCCAGTATATGTCATAAACTTTGACTATTTAGATCGTCCAGTTGTTCAGGAAGATAAAATTATTTCTGAATATATTTTTAGAGAAAAGGATAGTGGTAATAATTACCCCATAAGTCCTGTAATTCTCCATATTAGTCTTAACAAAATTCAAAGGAAGTGGTACAATAAAGAAAAGTTAACTTCCTTAGAGAAAACTTTGTTAATGTTAGTTACGACTAAGAGGGAAGAATTAAAAGAGATAAGCGAGGGGAACGAAATTTTGAAAGAAGTAGAAAACCAACTCGATAATTTGTCGAGTGATGCCTTTATCTTAAGTGACATGTCTAGCGAGGAAGAGAAAGAATGGGAACAAAGAATGCGATTAAAATATGCTACGAAAAAAGAAATAGTTCTCAAAATGCACGAAGATAACCTTTCAAATGAACTAATTGCAAAGTATACCAATCTTTCTTTAGAACTGGTTGAAGACATTATAAAAGGAGCTTAATAGGCTCCTTTTATAGTGCTTCTTGATAAACATTACCATCAAAACTATGTTGATTTGTTTCTTGTTTTTCTAATTCTTCCGTAGTAATTAAGAAGAAATTATATTCAAGTATATCCTTACCATTAGTAACAACTGGGTCATCCCAAGTTAAATCTAAGTGATACCAACCATCATTAATATAAACTAAATTCCAAACGTGATTTTCACTAGCAATTTTATAATTAGGTAGGCCTAAGCGATCTAAGAAAATCTTCATACTATCGGTATAACCTCCACATATACCGTAGCCTTGAATAAGGTTACCATAGGCGGTGTCGGAATCATACTCAGCAATTTGATTATCACTTCGTTCTTTATCGTAACTACTATTATTTATAATATAGTCGTGAACGGCTTTAATCTTATCTTCGTCGCTCATACCTTTAGTATATATTTCTCTTTCGATTTCTTCGACCTTAGCATTAATTTCCTTAATCTTATCTTCCGTATATGTGTGAACGATATGAACACTTACTTTACCTAAGGCATCGTACTCTGTTTCGATATTTTTAAAACCGTTGTATGCATGAACGAAATTATTGATGTTAGATAACAAAGTTTGATCATCGGATATATCCTTAACGTCCGCAATACAATCCTTATAGGTTTCACTACATTGGAAAGTGAAGTCTTCTAGTCCCGAATTTAAAATAGTGTAGTAGATATTTATAATATCTTCTTTCTTTTCTGGTACAAAATTCGTTGTGTTTTGCACGAATTTATAATCCTTATTTAAATAGTATTCATTTCGCTCATTCGGCGATAAAGTCGGAATACTATCAGTCTTAGCAAAATTTTTCATATAAAAAGAAATTATATCTTTCCGATAGAGAAAAGCAAAGCCAAATATTATTGAAACAATACCTAATGTAGTTAATACTTTAATTAGTTTATTCATCTCTTGTTCTCACCCTATTATCATTATAGCAAAAGAGGACAAAAAAAAGAAGTAAAACTTTACTTCATTTCATTGACCATTTTTGTTAATCTTGATTTATCACGTGCAGCCTTGTTATTTTTAATAATTCCAACGGTGCAAGCTTTATCGATTCTTTTAGTAGCAGTCTTTAAACTTTCAACTGCCATCTCTTTGTTTTCCTCTTTAACAGCTCTTTCTACTTTTTTAACAGCTGTTTTCATACTTGATTTGAAAATCGTATTAGCGTCTTCCTTTTTAGCGTTAGTCTTTACGCGCTTTTTAGCACTCTTAATATTTGGCATTTTTTCACCTCACTTTTTGTAACAGTTCCATTTTAGCAAAAAATTAGTAAAAAAGCAAATAGTATTTGCGTTTTTCGCCATAATAATAACGGTGAATGCTAAATGAAACACGAAATAGATTTGAGTAATTATGAAATTAGATCGGATTTAGTTTTAGATAACTTACGTGAGGAACATCAAAAGTGGGTTAAAGAAAGAACGACGGAATATAAAGATATTTCGGTGTTTGAAGTCGACGTCGATGCCGAAAAGGAAGATCTTTTAGGTAAAAAGAAAGGAAAGTACGTAACAATTAAGTTTGAAGATGTGACGGATCACTCTAATCGAAGTAATTTGATGAAAGTTTTAACGAATGAACTTAAGAATATTCTAGAGTACCTAAATATTAAAGAGACTGCTAAATGTTTTATCGTGGGACTGGGTAACCGCAATTCGACACCAGACGCCTTAGGACCAAAGACAGTAGATCAATGTATCGTCACTAAATATTTATTTGATTTAGAAGGTAATCAAGTGGAAGAAGGAATTAGAAATGTTTCGTGTTTTGTACCAGGGGTAATGGGAAGTACTGGAATCGAAAGTAGTGATGTTATCCTAGGTATCGTCGAAAAAACACATCCTGACTTTTTAATAACTATCGATGCTTTAGCGTCTTCTAGTATCGAACGCCTTTCTAAAACTATTCAAATTACGGATACGGGAATTCATCCTGGAAGTGGGGTAGGAAATAGTCGTAAAGAAATATCTTTCGATACGATAGGAATTCCTGTTATTGCGATTGGAATTCCTATGGTCGTGGACCTTCCAACAATCGTAAACGATACGATTCATTACTTCTTAAAACAAATGAGTTACAATAAAGAAAACTATCAAAAAGGAAGCCACAAGTTAACACCCGTTACTTCTCGTAATTACTTGAAACACGAAGAACATTTAACGAGTCTCGAAAAAGAAAAACTTCTTGGAATGATGGGAACTCTTTCGGAAGAGGCAATGAAATCTTTATTATTCGAAGTTTTAGCACCAATCGGTTTCAACATGATGGTAACCCCTAAAGAAGTAGATTTTGTCATCGATTATTTAAGTGAAGTCGTGGCTGAAAGTATAAACTCATCCCTCCATCAAAAATCTTTGTCGAATAAAGTTTCCTAAAGAAGGAGACTTTTTTCTTTGTTCGACAAAAAGCCTACTTCTCGTTTTCTAAAATGGAGCATATCTTAGTAATAAAGGAGATAAGGGCTTATGTTTAAGAAAAAGGCCAAGTTAAAGAAAGAAAAGAAAAAGTATACCAAAATAAAAGTGCTAGTTGTTATCGCTCTTTTTTTAGGAAGTATCTATCTTTCGTACGAAGTAGTAAGCTATAAAGCAAGTCTATCGGATAATAAAGAGTTTCTAAAACACTTAATTGAAAGTAGTAATAGTTACCAAGCATCATCCCAAAGTGAAAAGATCGTGACATCCCTCGTGCAATTCTTTTCGAATGTCGATTTCCATGAACCTAGTAGCATCCTAAGTCAAAGTTCAGCCTTTTTTGAAGAACGTGATCATGAAGAGAATATGACTTTGGAAGAAGCGGAAAACCAAAGTACGTTTGTCGAAGATCCATATCCTGATAAGACTGATGAAAAACCACTTGTTTATATTTACAATAGTCACCAATTGGAGGAGTATTCTACTTCTAATATAGAGCCTTATAACATAACACCAAATGTCATGATGAGTAGTTACATTTTAAGGGAAAAATTTAGAGATCAAGGAATTACTAGTTTAGTTGAAGAACAAAATGTGACCGAGTTATTAAGAGTCAATAATTGGAACTATGCAGCAAGTTACAAAGTTACTAGAATGTTGATGGAAGATGCTAAGTTAAAAAATCCCTCGCTTACTTATTTTATCGATTTGCATAGGGACTCAGTTAATCGTTCTATTTCAACTACTACTATAGGTGACCTTAGTTATGCCAAAGTTATGTTTTTAATCGGTTTAGAGAACTCTAATTATAAAGAAAACTTGGCCTTTACAGAAAACATAAATAATAAATTGGAAGAAAAGTATCCAGGAATAAGCCGTGGTATTTATAAAAAAGAAGGACCAGGTGTAAATGGAGTTTACAATCAAGATTTTAGTCCTAAGACAATCCTAATCGAAATAGGTGGAACTGAAAATACAATCGATGAAGTACTCCATAGTGTAGAAGCAATTGCCGATGTTTTAGGAAAAATTATCAAGGAGGATGGACAATGACAAAAAGTCAAATTGGAAGTTTTTCTTTTATCTTACTTTTTCTAGTTTTTGTAGGTCTTTATTTTACAGCTTCGAGTGGGTATTACGAAACAGAAGAACGGAAGAAAATGACTTTGACGGAAGAACAGATTGAAAGATTCGAACAAGATGTCGCGGATGGGAAACAAGTCGATATCGAAAATTATCTAAAGTTAAATGAACGTAATTACGATAATTCGATTTCATCGACGACTTTACAAATTTCTAATAAGATTGGCGAATATTTCGAAAAAGGCCTAAATGCTTTCTTTAATGCTATGGCTAGCGCAATGAATGAGTCTTAGGACTTGTTTTTCTTTTTTTCTTTCGTTATACTTTTAGTAGGAGGTTTGGAAAATGAAAGAGTACGATACCAAAACAATAATTACGAGGCTTGACGTCGATTGGATGCATATTAAATCGGCTTGTATGACGACGATTAGTAAGCAAGCAGGAACTAAGGAGCCATCGACCCTTTGGAAGAAGAAACTACTTATCTGCCGTCATTCGCCAATTAGAAGGGGAGTTATCAGTTGGAAGTGGCCGAATATTCCTTATGCTATTTCGACGCATTTTGCAAGACACCATATCGGATGCGAAAAGTTTATTGGAACAGAAAGAACGGATAGAACGCACGTCGATCGGGAAACTAGAAGTCAAATGAATTACGTACCAATGGAAATGGATGCTAATCTCGATGCCCTAATCAATATTTCAAGTCGTAGACTTTGTACTTCCGCAGACCCAACAACAAGAAAATATTGGGAAGCCTTGATTACCGAAATTGCTAAAGTGGAGCCAGTAGTAGCCTGGAGTAACGTTCCTCAATGCGTAATGTGCGGTGGTTGCAAAGAACCTTTTGGACCATGTCCATTTTACGATAATTTAATGAAAGATGCCCCAAGTGAAGTACAGACTAATCTAATTAAACGTTACGACTACTACAACAAGAAAGTTCGGAATCTAGTTGTACCTGATGAAAACTAGTCCTATAGGGCTTTTTTCTTTTCTATCAGAATAAATATAACTTTCATCTACGAAAAGATGATATAATAGATATTAGAAAATGTTATAAATTATATTAAGAAGAATTGGAGAAAATATATGGAAATAAGCAAAGTTAAAAAAGCTCTATGTAATCAAAAAAATATGAACTTATCTGGAAATCTATATCACAAAACACAGTTGGAATTTGCATATAACACTAATCATATGGAAGGTTCAACTATAACTCCGGATGAAACTGCAAGTATTTATGATACTGGAACAATTTTAACAACTAAAGATAAAGTGATAGTTTTAAAAGATGCGACGGAAACAAAAAATCATTTTACCTTATTTAAGTATATGTTAGATACACTAGACGATGATCTAACTCAAGAAATGATTAAAAAGTTTCATTTCATATTGAAAAATGGAACATTAAGTGATGATGAAAAAGAGTGGGTTAATATTGGCGAGTATAAGAGTAAGAAGAATTTTGTAGGAGATATTACGACCTCCCTTCCTAAAAATGTTTCCAAAGATATGAAAAAGTTGTTAGAGCGGTACAATGCAATTTCTAAAAAGACACTTGAAGATATAATAGAGTTTCATGTTCGATTCGAAAAAATTCATCCTTTTCAAGATGGTAATGGTCGTGTTGGGAGAATGATAATCTTTAGGGAATGTTTAAACAATGATATAATGCCATTCTATATCGAGGATAGGAACAAAGACTACTATATTAGAGGACTAAAGGAGTACCAATTACATAATGAGAAGGGTTATCTAATTGATACTTGCCTAAATAGTCAGGATAATTATACTAAGTTAGTAGAGTATTTTCTAGAAGATGATAAATAGAGGAAGTTAAATGTGCTTCTTCTTTTCATTTTGTTAAACTTCTTGTATAATAAAGTTAGTTTAAGAGGTGAACATCATGCAAGAAAACATTCGTAATTTTTCGATTATTGCCCATATCGACCATGGTAAAAGTACGCTTGCCGATAGAATCTTGGAGTTAACGGGGGCAGTCTCGAAAAGGGAAGCCAAGGAACAACTACTAGATAATATGGATATCGAAAGAGAACGGGGTATTACAATTAAATTAAATGCTGTCCAACTTCATTATGAAATGGAAGGTAAGAACTACACATTGCATTTAATCGATACACCGGGCCACGTCGATTTTAGTTACGAAGTAAGTAGAAGTTTAGCAGCCTGTGAAGGAGCCATTTTAGTAGTAGATGCGGCCCAAGGAATCGAAGCTCAAACGCTTGCTAATCTATATCTAGCGATGGAACATGATTTAGTTGTAATTCCTGTTATTAATAAGATCGATTTACCTAATGCCGATATCGATAAAGTAAAAAAAGAACTAGTTGAAGAACTAGGTTTTAGGGAAGATGAAATCATCTTGACGAGTGCTAAAACTGGAGTTGGTGTTAAAGAGTTAATCGAAGCTGTAATTACTAGAATCCCATCTCCTAAAGGAGAAACAAGTGCTCCTTTACAAGGACTTATCTTCGATAGTTTTTTCGATAGTTACAAAGGAGTAGTCGTGACAACTAGAATCATGAATGGAAAAGTTAAAGTCGGAGACACTGTTCGTTTTATGGAAACTGAGGCTACTTACGAAGTAACAGAACTTTGTGTAATGACTCCTAAAGAAAAACAATTAAAGGAACTTACTTGTGGGGAAGTAGGCCAAGTTATTGCCTCGATTAAAGATATTGGAGATGTCCAGGTAGGGGACACCCTAACACTAGACTCTAATCCTGCCTTAACTCCAGTTCCGGGATATCAACCGATGAAATCGATGGTTTACTGTGGACTCTATCCAATCGAATCTACAAAGTTTGATGAGTTACGAGATGCCTTAGATAAACTTAAATTAAACGATGCATCTTTAGTGTTTGAGCCAGAGACCTCTAAGGCCCTAGGCTTTGGATTTAGATGTGGCTTTCTAGGACTCTTACACATGGATATTATCGAAGAGAGAATTGAAAGAGAATTCAATATCGATTTGATTGCCACATCTCCTTCCGTAATTTATCAAGTTACCTTAACGGATGGTGAAGAAATCGAAATCGATGCTCCCACTAAGTTA
>CANQDB010000059.1 GCA_947591175.1 uncultured Bacilli bacterium | reverse complement strand
GAAAAAGAAGAAGCAAAAAACAACGAATAATTTCGTTGCTTTTGATGATGTCATTCTATTTGACTGTGAATTGTAACGGAAAACTTTAAAAACCAAAAACAACTATTGACAAAGTTCGCTTTTTCTTATTATAATAGTAGCGATTTATGTCTGGAGGTGGAAGGAATGAAAAGAACGTATCAACCAAATAATCGTAAAAAAGCAAAAAAACATGGATTCTTTGCAAGAGTTAAAACTAATGTTATTAAGAATCGTAGAGCAAAAGGACGTAAACAGTTAGCAAAATAATTACCACTGATTCTCTCAGTGGTTTTTTGTATAATGATATTAAAGGAAGTGATCGAAGTGAAGAAGATGAATGTCGTCAAAGGTAATCATGATTTTAATGCTATTATCGAATACAATCATTATGTTAAAGATGACGACTTCGTAATATATTATAAGGAAAATAACTCTTCAATTTATCACTTTGGAATTTCCGTTGGCAAAAAATTAGGTCATGCCGTCGAACGCAACTATCAAAAGCGTCGGTTAAGAAATATTATAGATAATAACAAAAATCTCTATTCAAATAACTTGGATTATATTATAATATTAAGAAGAAAAGGCATCAGGAGAACTTTTGCTGAAATAAACGAAAGCTTTATATCTCTAATGAATAAAATTAATATGAAGTTTTCAAAAGGAGAAGAAAATGAAAAATAACACCAAAAAGAAAATAATAATATTAGTACTGTTAACTTTTCTTTTTACTGGTTGTACGCAACAACTATATGATAAGGATAATAAAATAGTTAAGAATCCTGACACAGATCAAAGTTTAACAGGTAATATTCTATGTCGCCCAACAGACGAAAAAACGAAAGAACTTTATACCAATGCTGGAGTTGATTTAGAAAAATACGTTGAATGTGATAAGTTCACTCCTCTAACTGGTGGAGATGACGGTCTTTGGGAAACGATCTTTGTTAAGCCCCTAGCCTTCGTTATATTATGGGTTAGCCAATTTGTAAATAGTTCTGCTTTAGCAATTATTATTGTTACCTTATTGATTCGTCTTATTGCCTATCCGCTTACTAATAAAACAGCTATGCAATCTGAATTAATTAAAAAGGCTCAACCAGAACTCGATAAATTGGAACGAAAATATGCTAATAAAAACGATCAAGAATCTATTATGAAAAAGAGTCAAGAGATGACGATGATCTATAAAAAATATAATATCAATCCTCTGACAGGATGTCTCTTTGCTTTCATTCAACTTCCCCTATTCTTTGCTTTCTTAGAAGCAATCAATAGGTTACCAGTCATCTTTGAAGAAAATTTCCTTTTAATGCAAATGGGAACTAATCCTTGGAATGGTATCTTTAAGCAACAAAATTACATCTATTTAATACTAGTTGTTATCATCGGTCTTACTACTTATTTATCAATGCGTATGAATAGTACAAGTTCGACTGAAGGACAAAACCCAATGAAAAGTATGACGACTATCATGTCTGTAATGATTATCGTTATGTCGTTCTTCATGCCAACTGCTTTAGGAATATATTGGAGTGCTAGCAACATCTTTACGATGATTCAAAATATAATTGTTAAAAGGAGTAAGGTATTAAATGGATAAGAAGATTTTTAAAGGAAAAACCAAAGAAGAAGCAATTAATAATGCTTTAATCGAACTAGAAGAAAGTCGTGAAAACATCTATGTTAAAGAGATTGAAACAACTAAAGGAGGCTTATTTAAGTCGCCAAAAGTTGAAATCGAAGTTACGACGAAAGATGATGTAATCAATTTCATTAAAGAATACTTACAAAAACTTATTCACGATATGGGAATTGGTACGAATCTTGAAATTAAAAAACGTGAAAAAAATGTAACTATTACTATTTTATCTGACAACAATGCTCTATTAATCGGTAAACAAGGTAGAACGATGGATGCTTTGAACACTGTTTTAAGACAAGCTATTTTTGCTCGCTATGGTTTTTATTTCAGTTATGTCCTAGATATTGGCGAATATAAAGAACAAAAAAATCAAAATTTAGAAAGAGTTGCTAAAAGTGTGGCTCGTGAAGTTGCTAGAACAAAAATCGAGGCTAAATTAGATCCAATGAATTCATATGAACGTCGAATTATTCACAATGCATTAAATGATTATAAAAAAGTATATACTGAAAGTGAAGGAACTGAACCAAACCGTTATGTTGTAATAAAACCAGTTCTTGAAGAAAACCAAGAAGAAACTTTAGAAGAGGAAGCCTAGCCTCTTTTTTTAGTATTCAAAAATGGCTAAAACTATGTTATAATCAGTATCACTATGAAAGGAAATCCACAAAAAGGAAGTGAAAAATCATGACAGATACAATTGCTGCTATTTCGACTGCTTTAGGAATTGGGGCTATTTCAATTATTCGAGTAAGTGGTCCTGAATCTATTTCTATTACGAATAAGATATTTAAAGGTAAAAATTTAACGGAAGTTTCATCTCATACTATTAATTATGGATACATTAAAGAAAATGAAGAAATCATCGATGAAGTTCTTGTATCAGTCATGAAAGCCCCTAAGACCTTTACTAAAGAAGATGTCGTTGAAATAAATTGTCATGGTGGCATAACGACAACTAATAAAGTACTAGAATTATTATTAAGAAACGGTGCTCGTCTTGCTGAACCTGGAGAATTTACTAAACGTGCTTTCCTTAATGGTCGTATCGACTTAGTAAATGCTGAATCTATCATGGATTTAATAAATGTAAAGACCGAAGCCGCTCGCAAAATGGCTATCAAAGGTCTAAAAGGAACTATTAGTAATTATATTCGTTCCCTACGTCAAGAAATGCTCGAAATATTAGCCTCAATCGAAGTTAATATCGATTACCCGGAATACGAAGATATCGAAGTTATGACTAATGAGAAATTATTACCACAATTAAAATCAGTAAAAACTAAATTACAACAAATTATTAAAGAAAGTGAAAATAGTCAATGGCTCAAAGAAGGTATTAAAACTGTAATCGTAGGTCGCCCAAATGTCGGTAAAAGTAGTTTATTAAATTGTCTTCTAAATGAAAATAAGGCTATTGTTACAGATATTGCAGGTACAACTAGAGATATTGTCGAAGGATCAGTTACGATCGATGGTATTCCTTTAATATTAATGGACACGGCTGGAATTAGAGATACTGATAATATAGTTGAGCAAATTGGTGTGGAAAAAAGTCTCGAATTGTTAGAAGACGCCAATCTTGTTTTGGTTGTTTTAAATAACAATGAAGAGTTAACAGAGGAAGATTTTGATATTTTGGCTAAAACTCTTGGTAAACCTCGAATTATAATCATCAATAAAACTGATTTACCAACAAAAATTGATACCACTAAGTTAGATAAGAAAGATATAATTACTTTAAGTGTTACTGAAAATCGCGGAATCGATGATTTAAAACAAAAAATAAAAGAAAAGTTTAATTTAGAACAAATCGATCAAGCCGATTTCACTTATTTATCAAATGTCCGTCAAATTGCTCTTGCTAAAGAAGCATATTCAATTTTAGATGAAGTTGAAACTGGAATAGAAAACTCAATGCCTATCGATATGGTCGAAATTGATATTAAACGTTCATGGGAAAAATTAGGTGAAATAACTGGCGAAACTTATCAAGAAGAATTACTAGATCAATTATTTAGTCAATTTTGTCTAGGAAAGTAAAAAAATTATTTCCCGGGAAATAAAATAGAATCAAAAATATTTCCCGGGAAATAAAAAATAACCTAAAAAACTCTCAAAAATACTCAAAAATATTTCCCGGGAAATAATTTTATAAGATTCAAGGAAGTGTTGTACATGAAATATGATGTTATTGTTGTTGGTGGAGGTCACGCCGGATGTGAAGCCTCTTTAGCATGTGCTAGATTAGGAAATAAAACTTTATTAGTAACAGGAAACATAAAAAATATTGCCGATATGCCATGTAATCCTTCTATTGGTGGTCCAGCTAAAGGAATAATTGTAAGAGAAATCGATGCCCTAGGTGGCGAAATGGGAAATAATATTGACCATAGTCTTTTACAAATGAAAATGTTAAATACTAAAAAAGGTCCAGCAGTTCAGGCTCTTCGTGCCCAAGGAGACAAAATAACTTATCCAAAGCAGATGTTAAATACTTTGCAATCTACCAAAAATTTAGAAATAAGAGAGATTTTAGTTGAAGATTTAATAGTTGAAGACCATAAAATTCAAGGAGTTATCCTCGAAAATGGTGAAAAAATAAACTCCAAAGCCGTTATTTTGACTACTGGTACTTATTTAAAAGGTATGGTTCTTGTTGGAAGTACAAAAACACCAAGTGGTCCACATGGCGAACGACCTTCGAAGTATTTAAGCGATTGTTTACACAACCTTGGTTTTACTATTCAAAGGTTAAAAACAGGAACACCTCCACGAATTGCTAAAGATAGCATTGATTTTTCGAAAACTCAACTAGAGCCAGGTGATGATGAGTGCTACACATTTTCTTTCGATAATGAGCCACTTTATAAACCAGAAGATCAAGTACCTTGTCACTTAGTTTATACTAATGAAAAGACTCATCAAATAATTCGCGACCATTTAAAAGAATCGAGTATGTATGGTGGTTATGTCGAAGGAATTGGTCCAAGATATTGTCCATCAATCGAAGATAAAGTAGTTCTCTTTGCCGATAAAGAACGTCATCAATTATTTTTGGAACCTGAAAGTATCTATTATGATGACATTTATTTACAAGGTTTTTCAACAAGTATGCCTCACGAAGTTCAAGAGTTAATGGTTCATAGTTTAGTAGGTTTAGAACATGCTAAAATTATAAAGTATGCTTATGCTATCGAATATGATGCGATTGATCCAACGCAATTAAAACAATCTTTAGAAACTAAAATAGTTGAAAACTTATTTACGGCTGGCCAAATCAATGGTACTAGTGGTTATGAAGAAGCGGCCGGTCAAGGTTTGATTGCCGGAATTAATGCATCCTTAAAATTGCAAGGTAAAAATCCACTAATTTTAAAAAGAAATGAAGCCTATATTGGTGTTTTAATCGATGATTTAGTAACCAAAGGTACCAAAGAACCTTATCGAATGCTAACATCTCGTGCTGAATATCGTCTTCTATTAAGGCATGATAATGCTGACTTGAGATTGCGTGAATATGGTTACCAGATAGGTTTAGTAAGTGAAGAAAAATATCATCGTTTTCAAATTAAAAAAGAGGCAATTGCCGAACTAACAACGAAACTTAAAGAAACTAAAATCACTCCTAAAAAAGAGATAAATGATTACCTCGAAGCGATAGGTTCAAAACCATTACTTGATGGCATATATTTATATGATTTATTAAAACGCCCTGAAATTACGATGAATCATATTAAACACTTTATAGATTTAGATTATAGTCCTGAAGTTCTAAATCAAGTTGAGATTCAAATTCGCTATGAAGGTTACATTCAAAAAGCCAATAAAGAAGCCGAAAAAATGCTTTCTTTAGAAAAAATAAAAATAAGTGAAGATATCGATTACAGCCAAATTAAAAATCTCGCTCATGAGGCTCTTCAAAAATTAACTGAAATAAGACCTACATCTATCGGCCAAGCATCACGTATTAGTGGAGTAAATCCTGCCGATATCGCTATATTAAGTGTTTACTTAAAGAAACAGGAGCAAAACCATGAACGAAAATGAATTAGTTGAAGCCCTAAGCGAACTAGGAATTAACGTCTCAAAAACTCAATTAGAAAAATTAAATCTTTACTATGAACTATTGATTGAGTGGAATCAAAAAATAAACTTAACACGCATTGTCGCCAAAGAAGAAGTTTATTTAAAACATTTTTATGATAGTCTAACTTTAGTTAAAGCCATCGATTTAAACAAGATCGAAACTTTATGCGATGTTGGTACAGGCGCAGGTTTTCCAGGAATTGTTCTAAAAATTTTCTTTCCAAATCTTAAAGTAACCTTAATAGATTCATTGCAAAAGAGAATTAACTTCTTAAATGTTGTTATCGAGAAATTAAACCTAACAGGAATAGAAACCATTCATACTAGAGGCGAAGATTATGCTAGATGCAATCGTGAATGTTTCGATATAGTTACATGTCGCGCAGTATCACATCTTAGAATTATCAGTGAAATCAGTCTTCCCATGGTTAAAACTGGTGGTTATTTTATTCCGATGAAAGCAAATGTCGATAACGAAATAGTTGAGTCCACAAGTACTTTAACTAAATTAAATTCTCAAATAGAAAAACAAATAACTTTTTATCTGCCGATCGAAGGAAGTTTAAGAAATCTATTAAAAATAAAGAAATTAAAACCGACTGATAAAAAATATCCGCGTTCTAGTGATAAAATCAAAAAATTGCTTTGTAAAAATTAAGACTTCCACTTTCTCTCATCATATATTTTTATTATTAAAAATTTTAATTATGGTATAATACTTAATAGATAACTTAATAAGAAAGATAAAAATACAAAAAATAGTAGGTGAAATATGAAACTTGTAGAATTAACTAATAAACAATTTAAAGATTTTGCCCTAAAACACCCACAAATTAGTTTTCATCAAACTAAAGAATGGGGTGATTTAAAAGAAGAAAATGGCTGGAAAAGTTATTTATTAGGATTAAAAGATTCCACTGGCGACATCGTTGCGGGTTGTTTATTATTATCGAAGATGACACCAATTAAAAGAAATATGTTTTATTCTCCAAGAGGTTTTTTAATTGATTACAACGACTACGATTTATTAAAAGAATTTACAAATGAAATAAAAAAATTTGTTAAAAATCATCAAGGAATTTTTGTAAAAATAGATCCTTATTTATCATATCAAGAAAGAGATATAAACGGAAATATTGTTCCAGATGGCAAAAATAATAAGCAAGCCTACGATAATTTAATTAAATTAGGTTATAAACATTTTGGTTTCAATCTATTACAGGATACATTACAACCAAGATGGATTTTTGTTACAGATACTAAAAATAGAACAATTGAAGATGTAATGAAAGATATGGATCCGAAAACTAGACAGATCTTACGTAAAAATGAAAGAGACTTTATTCGAACTAGAGAAATAAGTGATGAAGAGTTACCACTTTTTAAAGATATAATGCAACATACTGGTGATCGTCGTGATTTTATTGATCGCCCACTTGAATATTATCAAGAAATGTATAAACACTTAGGTGGAAAACATAATATATTAAAAATATTAATTGCGGAACTTCATACTAAGGAATTGTGCGATTCTATTACTAAAGAAATAGAGTCTTTAGAAGAAGAAATGAACACTCGGACAAAAAAATATGAACAAGATCCTTCTAAAATGAATGAAAAAAAGTACCTTGCGAAACAAGCTGAAACTACAGCAAATATTGAAAGATTGAAAAAAAAGAAAGCAAAAATTGCCAAAATAAAAAAAGAAGATGGCGATATCGTTCCTTTGGGAGGTATTCTATTCTTGATATATGGCAATGAAGTTTTATCGTTAGTAGGTGGTTCATATCAAAAATTTATGGAATTCCAGTCGGCATACACAGTTCATTGGGAAGGAATGAAAATGGCTATTCTAAATAATTATGATCGCTATAATTTTTATGGAATAACAGGTATCTTTGATGAAAAAAATCCTTTGTTTGGATTATATTCATTTAAACGAGATTTTGGTGGTAAGGTAGTTGAATTAATAGGAGAATTTGACTTAGTTGTTAATAAACCTTTATATTGGCTTTATAAGGTATCATATAAAAGTTATCGCTTTTTAAAAAATACAAAAAATAAATTAAAAAAACGTTAGATAAATCCAGTGTGTACTATGTATGCACTTCTTTTTTTCATTTAACAAAA
This sequence comes from uncultured Bacilli bacterium, assembly GCA_947591175.1. Lineage (GTDB taxonomy): Bacteria > Bacillota_I > Bacilli_A > RF39 > UBA660 > Faecenecus. The sequence goes on along the minus strand of CANQDB010000059.1, from coordinate 324 downwards.
TAAAATAGGTGAATTGGAAAAGTAAAAGCAACTAATAATTATAGATATTTCAGTGGACAACGAAAAACAACTAAAAAATTGATGTGATGTTCATATCGATTTTTTAATATAAATAAGATATTGGACAAGTAAATGCAATTTAAAATTAATCGTTTTTTAATAAATTACCGGCTATTTGATTAGCTTCGAATAAGATGATGTTTTACATATAGAAATTATAAATGTCTTGCCAGACAGGCCTTACTTTCTTTTACGGAAAAGAAAGTAAGCAAAGAAGCCGGGAAATGTTTATAAAACAACCTCGCCGGTTAGGCATTCTTTCTT
>CANQDB010000058.1 GCA_947591175.1 uncultured Bacilli bacterium | reverse complement strand
TTTCATTTTATCATTTTTATTACATTTGAAAAGTGTGTTCGTTTTTCAACTTACACACTTTATATTACACCCTCAATTACGAACCGAAAAACCTTTTAAATTAGGAAAAGATATTTTTAACTCTATTGCAACGTTATCAATAAATTTGTTTCCCCAATTACTATTTTCTTCTAAAGTTTTACCAATATTATAATATAGATTAACCAACTTTTTATTTGCATCACTCATAATTTCAAACTGCGTGTTAGTTATTGCATTTTTAATACTATTTGCTACTTCTTGAAATGATTTGTCTATCATAATTCATCTCCTTTGTATGATATATTATAACAAATAAATAATAATTCTTGTATCAATTTAATAAAAGTTTAACATTTTTCGTTTAAAATTTATTACCTAAATATTACCTAAAAATTAATTCAAAGTTTTAAGTTAATTTCTATAAAACTTAGTAGTATACAAAAATGAGAGAACTTTCGTTCTCTCTTCAGGGGGTTTTGGTTGAATCGCTCTCACATTTTAGTTCGTAAGAGCCCAGCGTAGTTTTTTATTCTACGCACTTTAATCATAATATTAATCTTTTGAAAAGTCAATTAGAAAACACTCTACAAAAAGATTTATTTTTCGACAAAATTTTTCGTTTAATTATCGTTTATAGATTCCATAAGGCTTTGCTTTAATTCTTCGTTGTCAAATGAAGTGTCAAGTAAATATTCATAAGAGTCATCACGAGCCTGAACTAAAATTTTGTAGTCTTGTCTAACATTAGCAATCTTAAAAGCCATATCTCCACTTTGTTTGGTTCCGAATAAGTCGCCGTGACCTCTTAGTTTAAAGTCTTCTTCACTAATTAAGAAACCATCGTTGGTTTTTTCCATTATTTTTAAGCGATCTGTATCTTGCGAGCTAATTAAAATACATTTAGATTCTGTTTCCCCTCGACCTACTCGACCACGTAGTTGGTGAAGTGTCGATAAACCGAACCTATTAGCATCGAATATGACAATCATCGAAGCATTGGGAACGTCTACTCCTACTTCGATAACTGTAGTACTAATTAAAATGTTTACTTTGTTTTGCAAAAATTCAGCCATTATCAAATCTTTAGCACCACTTGCCATCTTACCGTGAACGATATCGATTTTATATTTACTGCCGAAAGCAAGATTCATTTTATCGCGAAGTTCGTTTACCGTCGTTAAGTCAGAATTCTCACTTTCTTCGATTAATGGAGCAATAACATAAATCTGATGTTTCTGTTTTAGCTCCTCATACATCATTTCGAGAATTTCTTTCATCTCGTCGTTCGTCTTAACATAAGTCTTTACAGGTTTACGACCTTTAGGCATCTCTTTAATAATCGAGACATCCATATCGCCATAAATAGTTAGGGCGTAAGTTCTTGGAATTGGGGTTGCACTCATATATAAAACATCTGGTTTAACACCTTTATTCTTGAGATTTGCTCTTTGATTGACACCAAAACGATGTTGTTCATCCGTGATAACTAAACCTAAATTTTGATAATGAACATCTTCTTGAATAAGAGCATGGGTACCAATAACAATTTGCATTGTCCCATTTGCTAACTCGTCGTATATTTCTTGTTTATCCCTTTTAGTCATAGAACCTGTTAGTAAACCAACTTCGATAGGAGTACCTCTTAAAAGTTCCCTTATCGTATTGTAATGTTGAGTTGCTAGAATCTCAGTTGGAGCCATTAAAGCGCTTTGATAACCACTTAAGTAATTGGCATACATCGCTAAAACGGAAACGATAGTTTTTCCACTTCCAACATCACCTTGTAAAAGACGGTTCATTCTGTTTTTACTATTTAAATCATCGATTATTTCTTTAGTTGCCTTCTTTTGATCGTCGGTTAATTCAAAAGGAAGTTTTTTGATAAAAGACTCTAACTTAGTCATGTCGATAGAACGTTTAATACCAAGTTTTTCTTTGTGATTTTGTTCTTTTAAATAATTTATTTTAAACATAAAAGCGAATAGTTCTTCGTACTTTAAACGAATACTTGCTTCTTTTAGCTTTTCCATCGTTGGTGGATTATGAACGATACTTAGAGCCGTACGTTTATTGGAAAAACCATATTTATCGAGATATTTCTTAGGAATATAGTCTTTTATTTCCTTGCCATATAACATGATGGCACCGTTAATATAGTTAGCCAAGTTTTTGTTAGTTAAACCACTAGTACAATGATATACTGGCTCTATCTTAGCTTCGTTGGAAAGAGTTCCAAATTTTATATCTGAAGCCGTGATAATATTTTTTGCCCGGTCGTACTTTCCAATAACGATAACATTGGTACCGATAGTTAGATTCGATTTTAAAAATGCGCGGTTAAAAATTGATACTCCTACCACGCCAGAAGGAGTTACTAAACGAAAATTTAATTTATTAAGTCCGCCTTTAAAGCGAAGTAAAATTGGTATGCTTTCTATTTTTCCATCTAAGATTACTTTGTCGTTTTCTTGAACTGTCTTAAGGTCACTTCTTTTTAATAAATCATAACGAAATGGGTAGTGACTCACGAGGTCATCAATCGTATAAATATTTATTTTATTAAGTAAAGTTAACGTCTTAGGACCTATTCCTTTCATCTTGGAAACTTCTAGCATACTACCACGTCCTTTTTCGTTCATATTATAACATATTTTTTCTTTTTTGACAAAGAAAAAAATTTAAAAAAAGGTGACAAAAAAAGATTGACAAATCAACCTTTTTCGATTAGTATAAGTATCACCAATTCACCAAAAGGCGAATTGGTCGCTAGTATCACACTAGCCAACCCCTTTTTATTCTTTTTATGGAGACCGTCCTTCAGGGGGTACGGTCTCTACTTTTGTTTTAAAAGCGACTACTTTCTAGTCGCTTTCTTCATTTTTTTGTTCTAATTCTTCGTATTTTTGGTAACGTTCCATAGCATTTATTTTGTTTTCTTCTAGAAGTTTTCGGTATTCTTCAGGGTTTATTTTCTTTAAGATGCGATAACGATCTTCACCGGCAATAAATTCGTAGTAACGATTGAAGTCGGCTTTACTATCCAAATGGAACTTACCTTCTTCTGGATTATAATGGAAAAGTGGAAAATAACCTGATTCGACGGCTAGTTTTTGTTCTTCTGTAGCCGAGGCCATACCTTTAACGATTCCTTGGACAATGCATGGAGCATAGGCAATGACAATAGATGGTCCATCATAGTTTTCTGCTTCAATTAAGGTCTTAATCGTGTGTTGCATGTCGGCACCTAGACAAATAGTACCGACATAGGCATGTGGATAAGATAGAGCCATGGCGGCTAAATCTTTTTTGGCAGTCTTTTTACCGTTTGCTGCAAATTTACCGACCGAACCCATACGACTAGATTTCGAAGTTTGACCACCAGTATTCGAGTACACTTCAGTATCTAGAACTAAGATGTTGACGTTTTCACGATTAGCTAGAACGTGATCGATTCCTGAGAAACCGATATCGTAGGCCCAGCCATCGCCTCCAGTTAGCCAAATAGATTTCTTTTTGATGAATTCTTTGAGAGGCTTCAATTCTTTTATCTTAGTGTGATCAACGATATCGTAAAGAGCATCTCCTGTCTCTTCAGTAATTTCATCTAAATAATCGTTATAGATATCGATTTCTTCGTCATCGACTTTAGAAATGTTTTCTTCGATTAATTTTTTAAGACGTGTTTTCATCGTGTTATCGGCAATCTTCATACCGAACCCGTATTCGGCATTATCTTCAAAAAGTGAACTTGCCCAAGGAACACTATAAGCAGTAGATGGTGCACTAGCACTATAAATCGAAGAACAACCAGTTGCATTAGCAATAACTAAATGGTCACCAAAAAGTTGCGTCAATAATTTAAGATAAGCAGTCTCACCACAGCCAGCACAAGCACCAGGGAATTCAAACTTAGGTTGTCTAAATTGACTACCTTTAACAGTATCGCGCGAAAGAACATCTTTTGTCGTAACTTTATTAAAAAGATATTCGTATTCTGCGATAGCCTCTTTACTTAAAGTATCCTTACTTTCCATCGTTATAGCTTTCTTTCCTTTTAAACCAGGACAGATTTCACGACAAAGTGTACAACCCGTACAATCTGGAATAGAAGCACTTACAATAAATTGATAGTCTTCACCTTTAATAGTCGCTTTCTTTAATTTTTTCTTTAAACTTTCAGGGGCATTTTCAACTTCTTCGGCATTAAGTAAAAATGGTCTTATGACAGCATGGGGACAAACGAAGGAACATTGATTACATTGGATACAGTTCTCGGGATGGTAACAAGGAACGATATCACTCGTATCTCTTTTATCTAAATCTGATAAACCGCCTTGCATCGTACCATCAGCCATATCTTTAAAAGCACTTACACTTAGAGTGTCACCTTTTCTCTCATCGATTGTTTCAAACAAACTCTCTTCTTTATTTCTTTCTTTCCTAGTTTTAGCGTTCGATGATAAAGTAATCTGTTTCAAAGAGTCTAAGGCTCTTTCGACCGCTTCGATATTTTTTTCGGCAATTTTATTCGCTTTATTAGCAAATTTTTTCTTAAGCGATGCTTTTATTTCTTCTTTAGCGGCTTCAAAATCTAAGATATGACCAACTTTAAAGATAATTGTTTCCATAATAGCACTTATCTTGTGATCAAGTCCTAATTCTTTAGCAATACCTAAAGCATCTATCGAATAAACTTTTATCTTACGTTCTTCGATAATTTGGCGATCTTTTTCTTTGAAAAGTTCCCCTATTTTAGTTTCATCCTTGTTAGTATTTAAAAGAAATATACCTTTAGGTTTGATATCGTCCAACAAATCGTATTTTTCAAGATAAGACTCTTTAGTACAGACAACTAAAGATGGATTTTCGACATAGTATGGAGCATGAATTTCATTTTTACTGAAACGTAGATGAGATTTCGTTACTCCCCCACTTTTTTTAGAATCATATTGAAAGTAACCTTGGACGAAGGCGTTGGTTAATTTACCAGTTATTTTTAAAATATCTTTACAAGCACTTACCATACCATCAGAACCAAAGCCATAGATAACAAATTCGGTATTAGTACTAGGAAGTTTAAAATTTGGAACCGGAAGAGATAGATGCGTAACGTCGTCATTAATACCGATAGTGAAACCTGTAAAGCGATCTCTATCGTCAAGGAAATCGAATACTGCTTTAATCATGGCAGGATTGGTATTTTTACTTGAAAGACCATAACGTCCTCCGATGACTTCAACTTTTTTATTATAGTTACTAACGACTCCAACGACATCTAAGTAAAGTGGTTCGCCATTACTTCCTGGTTCTTTTGTCCTATCTAAAACGGCAATCTTTTCGACAGTTGCAGGAAGACTTTCCAAAAAGTATTTAGCACTAAAAGGACGATAGAGATGAACTTCGATAAGACCAACTTTTTCTCCATTTTGATTGAGATAAGAAACAACTTCTTTAATAGTTTCACAAACGGAACCCATAGCGACGATTACTTTTTTTGCGTCCTTCGCTCCATAGTAGTTGAAAGGATGGTAAGTTCTACCTGTTATTTTGGAAATTTCTGCAAGGTAATCGGCGACAATATCTTCTAATTTTTGGTAGTATGGGTTCCTTGCTTCCATATTTTGGAAATAGATATCATCGTTTTGAGCCGTACCTTTGGTAACAGGATTATTTGGGTTCATCGCTCTATTACGGAATTCTTGAAGAGCCTCTTGGTCAATTAGTTTTTCTAAAGCATCCGTATCGATAAGTTCGATTTTATTTAGTTCGTGGCTTGTTCTAAAACCATCGAAGAAATGTAAGAAAGGAACTCTTCCTTTAATGGCTGAAAGATGAGCAACTCCTGTTAGATCCATGACTTGTTGAACAGAAGATGATGCAAGGATTGCAAAACCAGTCATTCGAGTCGCATAGATATCTTGATGGTCTCCTAAAATAGATAGAGCGTGAGTCGAAAGACTTCGGGCTGCTACATGGATGACACAAGGCAAAAGTTCGCCAGCCATCTTATACATATTAGGTATCATTAAAAGGAGTCCTTGGCTTGCGGTATAAGTAGTCGTCAAGCATCCATTTTGAAGGGATCCATGTATCATTCCTGCCGCACCATTTTCCGATTGCATTTCGACAACTTTGACAGGAGATGAAAAATAGTTTTCGCGTCCTTCTTTACTGAAACTATCGACTAGTTCTGCCATAGGAGATGATGGAGTTATCGGATAAATTCCTGCGACTTCGGTAAAAAGATAGGAAACGTGAGCACAGGCTTCATTTCCATCCATAATTTTATATTGCTTTTTCATAAGGTCACCTACTTTAATTTCTCTACTTTAATTATAATCTATAGCCAAAAAAAAAGAAAGAAATTATCTTCTTAAAATTCCTTTCTTTCTATTCGACAACTATCCAAGCGGTTGCTAAATTTCTTAAACCTTCTTCGCCACCCGCCACAGGACGAGAGTAAACTTCTTGGTTGACGATTAGGGACGATGACGATCCACCATCTAAGTTAGCCGCATTATAAGCACCATAATTCATTAGAATTTCTGTAACATCAACTAGGTCAGCTCCAACACTTTCGGTCCTTCTTCCATCGATTACTAACATTAGAACGATTCCATCTTGTCTTTGGGCAATAGCAGAGCGAGGAGCAATTCCCCATCCACCATTTCCTTTAACAAAGGCAGGTTTACCATTGACAATCAAGAAAGGTCCAAATTCGATAGCATCACGCATACCCATATTGAGAGCTTGCTCTTTGGTCATTTTACCTAAGACCAACTTATTTTCATACGTGAAACCGATGAAACCTCCACCGACATTAGCGTCTTCATAATCCCAGATAATCTTACCATCCTTAATTACTGTTCCATGAGGAGTTGAACCATTACTATTCCAGTCTGGATCATAAAAACCACCAGCATTCATAGCAACTAAGGCATTGTTGTCGCGAGCTATCACTTTAGTCGATTGACCTCGTACGCCCAAATATTTAGTGGTGGCAATTTTTACTTTTGAAGCATCGTATACGGCGACTAAATAACCTTTATAATGATCACCCGAAATAGGAATTATTTTATAGATATCATCTTCGTTATCTTTTTCTAATATTTGCCTTTCATATTCATTAGCATAGACAGGTTCTTCTGGTTCTTTAAATTCTATCTGATCTGGATCTGTATTTTCATTAGGTTCGATGACATATTGGCGACTCATTACTTCGTTAATAGTATCTTCACCGTAGAACCAACGAGCAAGATACTGGTGGGACATAGTCGTCATGGCTGTCGTTATCAAGGTTTCTCTAACAAAAGTCCAAGGTCCATAGAGAACGAACATTCCACCACTAAAAAGGACAAAACAAATTGACAAGAAAATCAATAAAAAGCGCTTAAAAGAAATCAGTTTGTCAATTTTTTCTTTTTTTGGTTTTCGTTTTTTATTATTTTTTTTACCTTTTACATTTTCTTGTTTCATACACCCGTACATCCTTTTTTTTATTCTTTTTTTCGCTACTTTAAAATATACCATATTTTGCTTCCTTTTGCAAACTTAAAATAAGCCTTAGGATAGGCTTATTTTTGGTGATAGAAAATACTTAAAATCTTAGCAAAGTGATAGAGTATTTTATTGCTTTGATTGATAGCAATTCCTTTGCCTAGGGCTTTACCACCAATTGTCAAAGCGGCAATTAAACTTGTCATCAAAAGACTTGTTAGTAAAATATTCCAACCGAAATGTTCGACTAGGCTAGCAACAATTGTAACACCAGTCGCACCAGACATAATACCACAAATATCACCTATGACGTCGTTGCAAAAACTAGATACTTTGTTAGCATTACGAATGAGAGTGACAGCAAGGCGCGCACCCTTAACTTTTTTGGAAGCCATCGAATGGAAACTTGCTTCTTCACTTACCGTAACAGCAACTCCTACCATATCAAAAATAATTCCTAAAAAGATAAAGAAGATTAAAATGATGAAAGCGATGATAAGTGAGACGTTAGGAATAAGAGTTTCCGATAGGAAAGAAAAGAAGAATGATATCAAAAAAGCACATAAGGTAACGATAATAATCCAGTAATCTTTTTTATTTTTATTGTTCTTTGATTTTTTCATATGGTCTCCTTTTAAATCTAAAAAAAAAGAAATGGTCATTTCCCTTGTAAACTTTGCATCTTAGGTCAAGTTGGATTTCCCCTATTTCTACTTTTCGTTACCAAAAAGCGGTTCCCCTTT
>CANQDB010000057.1 GCA_947591175.1 uncultured Bacilli bacterium | reverse complement strand
GCACTTACGCCATTTTTTCCTGTCCTAGTTATAGTACGCAAGTATTCCTTAGACACTTCTCCTCCGTATGTCTTAACAATCGTTAATAAAGCACATACACCACAATCTTTAGTTCCATCTTGTAAAACGCACTCGAAATGACTCATCACTCATCACCTCCTATATATATCATTATAAAAAAAAAGAAAAATGACTTAAATTTTTTTCATTTTTCTTTAATTTTATTTAAAGTTTTAATATAAGCCTGTCCTTTGGCATCTTGAGTACTTAATTCGAAATCATCCATCAAGTCAGATGATTCCACTAAAAATGTGACCTTCTCAAGTTTGCTATTAAGTTTAGAACATTCTACTTTTTCTTCTTCTGTCAATGGTTCAAGATAAGGTAAAATATCGTCGGTACTATCAAAAAGTTTAGTAACCTCAGACATTACCCAAAGTGATAATCCTATATTTACAACCGGAACATATGTAAGAAATGTATAAAAAGACTGCCGGAATGAGTTTTCTTCTTCACTAAATTTAATATTCGGAAAATCTTTTACTATAGCCTCTTTATTAATTTTATATCCTTTATCTATGAGATTGGCTCCTGCATCTACACAGCCCTTACAAATAATAGCAATCGTTCCTGCCAAAGAGGTAACTTCTAAGGCCGCTGCTCCAATAATTGGTGTTATTTTTTTCACACTAATCCTCCTTTCAATGATGATTTTATCATAGCATAGGCCTCATAAAAAGTAAAATAAAAACGACTTATAGAGCCGTTATAACCAAGTATGGTGTCCCAGGAGAGATTCGAACCCCCGACCGACGCCTTAGAAGGGCGTTGCTCTATCCAGCTGAGCTACTGGGACAATAACAATCGAATTTCGATTGCATTCTTATTATACAACAATTAACTATTATAATTCAATCTTTTTTTGATGGGAATTTACATCTTTTAATTTATTTCGGTCCTAAGTTGTTTAAAAACCTCTTCTTCTCCTACTTGAAACATGACTTCATTGACGTCGTAATTATCGAAAACGGAATACGAAATCGTATATAAAACTTCTTCTAAAATCTTCCTTTCACCATCGAAAAGATGTTCATTGAACTCTAAAACCATAAGACCATCGTAGATCTCATAATTCAATAGTTTGGCATCGTTATCTAGAAAAGAAGTTAAATTAGGTTGATAGATATAGTTACTCGATAAGTTATCGATAATAATTTGGATTTTATCACGGTCGTCATTTACGTACTTCGTAACTGGTACATAATAAGTTTCATCGTTATCCAAAAGGTAATATATCGTTACTTTAGCAATTTCATCTTTTTGGGAAAACTCATAAACTTTGTTGATACCGAAATCTCTCGTTATTACTTCTGGTAAAGTTTTGCCACTATTAGGTAAGGTTTTTAAAGGAGCATCATTTACCAAAATAGTAATTCCTTCGACGCCATCTAGGGATGTTAAACTATAGACAAGGCTTTCAATCATACGCTCTTCGAGATCGGTATTAATCGTTAATAATTCTTCACTAAATTTAAGTGTTAAAATCTTATCTTTAAGATTGATATCTAATAGTTTTGTCTTTTCTGGAATAATTCCTGTGAAGCCACTTGGTAAATTCTTGTTCTGATTTATGGTTAGACTCTTGATCATACTTTGAGCCTTCGTTAGGGCACTATCCCCTTCTAACAGTAAGTTACATTTAACTAGATAACGATCGTTATTTAAAAGATAGACGACATCTGTTTCTAAATTATCAACGTATTCGACTTTAGTTTCGACATTTAAAACATTAGATTTAGTATTAGGTAGCAAGTACATCACTAATAGAATAAAAACTGCAAAAGTGGTAACAAGTATCTTTCGTAAAGCCTTTTTTCGTAACATAGTATCACCTAATCTATCTTATTCTTGATAATTTCTTAAAATAACAAAAAAGAAAGACTTTTTATCTTTCTTATGGTAATTTGATTTCGTTTAATTTGAGAAGTTCAACGACTGCTCCAGCCCGACCTTTAACACCTAATTTTTGCATGGCGTTCGAGATGTGGTTACGTACTGTCTTCTCACTGATATTTAAATCTTGGGCAATTTCTTTTGTTGTTTTATTTAAGACTAAAAGATTGAAAACTTCCTTTTCTCTCTTAGTCAGTATTCCTTTACTCACTTAATTCACTCCTTCTCATAAAACATTTTGATAATTACTCATATTATTTTATGAGATGGGAGTTCAAAAGCATAGTATTTTAGCCTATTTTTGTTTATTTTTCGAACTTGACAGTAATGAAGACTTTTTCTTCGTACTCTTCTTGAATAGCACGCATTATGTTGTTAGCTAGTTCGTTATTATGTTCTTGAGAGACGACGACAACCTGGATTTCATTACCATCAATTTTTACGAAATTATCGAGTTTAAAATTCTCTTTGAGTTTCTTTTCGAGGGCTTCTTCTTTCCCTTTTACTTCATTTAAATGTTTTAGTTGTTCGTAGGCTTGGTTTTTATCTTCAGTCGAGGCTTCTGTCGAAGTTAGAGTTTCTCTTAAGGTGTTTTGTAAATTCAAGCGTTCTTCATCTAAACTTACCCGCATCGCGGTTAAAAGATCGCTTTCTTCGACGTTTACAGTATCAGTAGGAGCATCACTAGAACCACCAGTTGTTTCATAATTACTATTATTAGTAAGTAACAATTCGCTAGGCATGGTAATGTAATACACACTTAAAACTAAAATCAAACTAAATAACGTCAAGAACCACAAATTTTGCTTGTTAATCAAATTTCTTCCCTCATTTCTAATACACTATATGAAAAGATTTCTTAATTATACCTAGCAAATAAAAAAGAACGTTTATTTTTCTTCGTTCTCTTTAACAACTTCTTTACCTTTGTAGTAACCACAATGTGCACATACACGATGAGGACGGATAGCCTCTCCACAATTTGGACATTTTACGGTGCCATTGGCAGTTAATGCATTGTGCGCTCTTCTCATTCTCTTTCTTGTCTTTGATACACGATGGAATGGTACTGCAAATAATTGAATGTTTAAGTCTAACATATTTTCACTCCCCTCCAAATTTACTTAAAAGATCATTAAAAGGATTTTGGGATTCTTTTAATTCATCTTCATTTAATAGTTTCCAACCAGTCCCTTGAAATTCACTATAATCTTTTACTTTTGTAAATTTTAGTGGAATCTCTAGAACAATATTTTGCCACAAAAACGCTTCAAAATCAAGAGTATTTTGGTCGTTTTGGTCTATTTCTAGTGGTTCTTCCGTAAGTTCTATGGAAAATGGATAGTCTATAGGCTCTAAACTGATAGTATCAGGTATAGTCATAGTACCAGTTGCGTGCATATCTATAACGTTTTCATCTTGGCTATTTTTATAAATTCTACCTTGAACTTTAACTGGGCTTAAAGTAATAATGTCGGTGTTTTCGTAAGTTTCTTTGGAAATTATAGTTTCTGTATCGATATCGATTTCGCTTACTACTCCGCTATTTAACTTCGATAAATCCATATACTCACCACCAGCACTAACATTATAGCCGATTATATAGAAAAAAGCAAGAAAAACCGTTTATCAAGAAGAGCGTCGTTTTTATTATGACCAAGAAAATAGTACCAACTGTTTAGTCGGTACCCATTCTAATCAAGGATAGTACCTAACGCAGCAAAGCTAGGTATTCCCTTTTTATTGCATGCAAGTTCTCTTGCTAAATACAATATATCATTTATTTGTTTTCTCGTCAATTTAATTGAGCATTATTTTCTTGGTAAAAATTGGCAGTAAAATTTTGCTTTGTTCGATTGTCTAATTAAAGTTATTTTGCTACTATGAAGTTAGGAATATCTAGTTTGTTTAGGTACTATCCTTCTTTTTCATTTTTATATGAAAATAGAAGGAGGTGATTTTATGAGAAAACAGGAGAAATATCTTTGTTCAATCATAATATTGCTAATTATTGTAATTTTAATTATGATAATAAAAATAGTACCAACTGTTTAGTCGGTACTAACCAAAACATAAAGGATAGTACCTAACTCTTCATAACTAGGTATTCCCTTTTTTATTGTATGCAAGTTCTCTTGCTAAATACAATATATCATATATTTGTTTTCTCGTCAATTTAATTGAGGCATTATTTTGCTGGTAAAAATTGGCAGCAAAATTTTGTTTTATTCGATTGCTTAATTTAGGTTATTTTGCTACTATGAAGTTAGGAATATCTAGTTTGTTTAGGTACTATCCTTCTTTTTCATTTTTTATGAAAAAAGAAGGAGGTGATTTTATGAGAAAGCAAGAAAAATATCTTTGCATTATCATAATATTACTTATTATTGTAATTTTGATTATGATGATAAAAATAGTACCAACTGTTTAATTGGTACTAGTCCAAATTTTTAGGGGTAGTACCTAACTCTTCATAACTAGGTATTCCCTTTTTTATTGTATGCAAGTTTTCTTGCTAAATACAATATATCATATATTTGTTTTCTCGTCAATTTAATTGAATCATTATTTTACTGGTAAAAATTGGTATAAAAATATCTTAAGACCTTTTTCTTAAGATATTTTCACATTTAATTGTTTTCGACAAACCTATTGAATTTACGAATTTCTTGATCTTCTAAATCGGTATCTGCTAAAGACTCAATCAACTTCTTTTGATCTCTAGAAAGGCGTTGTGGAATAACTACTTTCATGACGATATACATATCTCCCTTACGGCGAGAGGATTGATTTTCGATTCCTTTACCGCGAAGGCGTTGTTTATCGCCTGTTTCACTTCCAGCTGGGATACTTACTTTTACATTACCATATAGTGTTGGGATATCTTTCTTACAACCTAAAATGGCTTCTGTTATGGTAAGTGGGACTTCGACTGTAATATCGTCTCCATCGCGTTCATAGACAGGGTGCTTCTCGACAGTAAACTCGATATATAAGTCGCCATTAGGACCGCCATTACGACCGGCATTGCCTTTACCTTGTAATCTCAATTGGTTACCCGTATCGACTCCACTTGGGACTTTGATTGTTAAAGTCTTAGTCTTTTTGACACTTCCTCGACCTTTGCACGTGCTACAAGTTCTGTCATATACCTTACCTTTACCATTACACGTCGTACAAGTTGTCTTCGTCAAGAACGAACCTAGAATAGTTCTCTGTTCTTGGGTAATCGTACCACTTCCGTGACAATCAGGGCAAGTCTTTTCACCGTGACCTCCGGATCCATCACAATCATCACATAATTCGGTAACATCGATGGTAATATCTTTCTCACAGCCAAACACTGCTTCTTCAAAAGATAACTTCATCCGAAGGATAGCATCACTTCCGCGTTCTCTTCTAGATGCTGCACGGGATCCGCCAAAGCCACCAAAAGAAGAACCAAACATACTACCAAAGATATCACCTAAATCGACGTCTTCGAAGTCACCGAAACCGCCAAAGCCTCCTTGGAAGCCACCGGCTCCATTCATCTGATCGAAGGCTGCATGACCGAATTGATCATACTGTTTCCGTTTGTTTTCATCTCCTAAAACAGCATAGGCTTCTTGGACCTCTTTAAACTTCTCTTCGGCATTTTCTTCTTTTGAGATATCTGGATGGTACTTCTTGGCAAGTTTACGATAAGCACTCTTGATTTCATCTTGGGTTGCCGATTTCGAAAGTCCTAAGACTTCATAGTAATCTCTTTTATTCATCGCGTCACTTCCTCAAAAATTGGAAGTCCAATGTTGCTTGGACTTTCCCTTATTTTTCTTCATATTCAGCGTCTTGAACGTCATCTTTTTTAGAAGATGAATCTTCGTCATTACTACTGTTTGCTTGTTGTTCTTTTTGAATGTTTTCGTAAACTTTAGTAGCAATACTCATAGCAGTCTCTTGAAGAGCATCTTTCTTCTTACGAATATCTTCGATGTCACCTTTTTCAAGAGCTTCTTTTAAATCTTTAATTTCGCCTTCGGCCTTTTCGACTTCTTTCTTGTCAGCCTTGTCGCCTAAATCTTTAATTGATTTTTCAGTTTGGAAAACTAATTGTTCAGCATCGTTTTTAAGATCTGCTTCTTCTTTACGTTTCTTATCGGCTTCCTTATTGGCTTCTGCTTCTTTCATCATGCGTTCAACTTCTTCGTCAGATAGGTTCGTACTAGAGGTAATCGTAATCGATTGTTCTTTATTCGTACCTAAATCTTTTGCCGTAACATGAACGATTCCGTTAGCATCGATATCGAATTTAACTTCGATTTGTGGTACACCTCTAGGAGCTGCTGGAATTCCTGTTAATTGGAAGTTACCTAAAGTCTTATTGTCCGCAGCCATCGAACGTTCTCCTTGAAGAACATGGATGTCTACAGCCGGTTGATTATCAGCAGCAGTTGAGAACACTTGGGATTTCGAAGTTGGAATCGTCGTATTCTTTGGAATTAAGATAGTCATTACGCCACCCATAGTTTCAAGTCCAAGTGATAATGGAGTAACATCAAGTAAAACGATATCGTTAACGTCACCGGTTAGAACTCCACCTTGGATAGCAGCACCCATCGAGACTACTTCATCGGGGTTAACTTCACGAGATGGTTCCATACCTAATTCTTTCTTAACTAAGTCGTAAACCATTGGAATACGAGTTGATCCTCCAACTAAGATAACTTTATCTAAGTCACTTGCTTTAATTCCTGCGTCCTTTAAGGCTTGACGAACAGGTCCTAAAGTAGATTCTACTAAATCGGAAATTAGATCTTCAAACTTAGCACGCGTTAGAGTCATATCTAAGTGAAGTGGTCCATCTTCGCCTTGTGAAATGAATGGCGCCGATACTTGGGTAGTCGTCATTCCTGAAAGGTCTTTCTTAGCTTTTTCAGAAATCTCTTTTAGACGTTGCATGGCTAGTTTATCTTTCGTTAGGTCGACCCCATTTTCTTTCTTGAACTCACTGATCAAGTAGTCCATGATACGATTATCGAAATCGTCTCCACCTAATTTATTATTTCCGGCGGTAGCCTTAACTTCGAATACGCCATCACCTAATTCGAGAATCGAAACATCGAATGTTCCTCCACCTAAGTCATAAACTAAGATAGTTTGATTCTTATCTTGTTTATCAAGTCCATAAGCAAGAGCGGCAGCTGTTGGTTCATTTATGATACGTTCTACTTCAAGTCCGGCAATTTTTCCAGCATTCTTAGTTGCTTGTCTTTGACTATCGTTAAAGTATGCAGGTACGGTGATAACGGCTTTATCAACTTTCTCGCCTAAATAACTTTCAGCATACTCTTTCATGTACGACAAGATCATAGCCGAAATTTCTTCTGGCGTATATTTCTTACCATTGATATCTACTTTGTAATCCGTTCCCATATGACGTTTAATCGAAGAAACGGTATTCTTATTAGTTAGAGCCTGTCTTTTAGCAGCATCTCCAACTATTCTTTGGTCGTCTTTAAAAGCGACTACGGAAGGAGTCGTTCTTCCTCCTTCAGGGTTTGGTATTACGGTTGCATTTCCTGCTTCCAATACCGATACACAACTGTTTGTTGTTCCAAGGTCAATTCCTATAATTTTACTCATTATTATCCTCTCCTTTATTTTCTATCTCTTCTTTTTGATTGACTTTGACTGTACATGGTCTAATTACTCTATCCTTTAAGCGGTATCCTTTCATTAGGACATCTAAGACCACATTATCTTCTTTTTCAGGGTCATTAACGACCATAAGGGCCTGCATACAAGTAGAATCAAACGGAAGTCCTAAGGCTTCGATTTCTTCTAAGCCATATTTCTTCATAACTTCCACTAACTGTGCATACATCATTTTAAAGCCCGTTAAGAACTTCGATAACTCATCAGTTAGATTATTATCATCTAATTTGATTGCTCGTTCGAAGTTATCCATAATCGGTAGTAGTTCGAGCATCAAATCTTGATTAGCAAACTTTAACATATTAGATGTTTCTTCATCTTTTCGTTTCCGATAATTTTGCATGTCGGCTTTGACTAACAAAATGTCGTTATTGAGTTTGGCAACTTCTTGTTCTAATGAGGAAATAACCTCTTCAGGATTTGGTTGCGCATTTTTTTCTTCTTGTTTTACCTCTTCTTGATTCGTATCTTCTACTTGAGGTTCAATTTTTTCTTCTTTTTTCTTCGCCATGGTTATTCTCCTTCCTTTTCTTCGATATGTTCTTTAATGTATTCGAGTAGAGTTACAACTCGGTCGTAATCCATTCTCTTTGGTCCAACAATGGCTATGGTACCTTCTTCACTTCCTGTTTTATAAGTAGTTTGAATAACGGTTACATCTTTATCAATTTTATTCTCTTGACCGATATAAATGCTAATATCTT
>CANQDB010000056.1 GCA_947591175.1 uncultured Bacilli bacterium | reverse complement strand
TCCTTAACCTACCACGTTATATCTTCACTACTACGAGTTAATCCGACTTCTTATAGACCTTGATAATAGCCTCTAGTTTTACCTATCTTTAAGACATCATTTGTCAGTTATTAGTTACCCTTAACTATTGGTGTTTTAAACCGCTAGTACTTGGAATCTATAAGACCTCACGGGTATCATGATTATATTCTGTTCCTCTCGAAAAGTTCTTAGACCCCGGTGGAACCTACACATCCTTGTCATTATCGTTTGTGTATTGCTGCCTGCTATGAAATGGAGCATATCGGCTTCCACTCGCTGTGTGTTAACGGGGCTCATTATTATTTCAGGTGGTGTCGCACCCTTTCCTCTAGGAACTCCTAACTCCAACGCTTAAATCTAATCTCTCGATTTCGACTCCATGGGTTAGTACTAACTCTTGACCTAGTTTGTTAGGTTGGTTTGTCCCCAGCTATATAATCACGACCGAACCGTCGCACCCATTTATATATCACTCCTCAAATAAAGAAATCTCTTATGGTTTCATTATATCATTCTTTTGTCACATTGAATAGAAATTTGTAGAAAAATTTATATAAAATTTAATTGCAAAAGTAAATTGAGATATAAGACTATTAAAGTTTTATTAAAATTTTTTATATATCCAAAAAGTATATCATTTCTGTTTTACGAGAATCTTTTGAAGATAGCATGGGAATAAAACTATTAATTTAATTATTCATTTTTATTTTGCGTTATTTCAAATTCTCAACTCTTTCCCAACACGTTTTTTTAATTTTAAATATATCTATTTTTTATCATCTATAGTTTTAATTTTAAATACATCTATTTTTTATCATCTATAGTTTCGTCAATTTTTATATTTGGATTCTTTTCTATTAAATAATTACTAATATCGCAATTGTCTTCACCAACCAAAATTGTTGAAGAAGTTAAAACTTTGAAATTATTATTATTTACTACTATGTGTAAATGCTCTTGATAAGAACTATTTTTACTTAATTCAAGTGAACTTTCTTTATATATTCTTTCTATTTCAGAATATTCAAAGGCAGAAATTACTTTGTTTTGTTTAATTATCATATAATTGTCGGTTAAAAAATAATATCTTTCATTCCAGTAATCGATATTACCGATTTTATCTATAAGTTTATTTTCAATTAAATAAGTTTTTATTTTTTTTAATGTAAAAAGCGTTTCAATTCGTTCAGCAATTCTTGCTAGCATTACTACACTAATAAATATCGTAAGATAATAAAAGTTATGTTTAATGCCAATATATAGAGATATAACAAGTAAAACAATAGCTACGATTATATACACAAATATATCAGCTTTACCAATACCAATATATTCATCAATGGTTTTCTTTTTCATTTTTTCACCTTAACTAATAAACTTAATAATATTATAGTATAAAAGCAATAAAATTTCTAATATTGCCTCATTAATTGATTGTGGCACCAATCTAGTAGAGAGTATCGTTCATTATTTACAATAAGTAAAACTTTTTTATTTCTCACTTTTTTTGTTATAATTAATTTAAGTGGTGATGTTATATGAATTTTCCAAAAGTTGAATTTAAACCTTTAAATATCGATGAAAATCTCGATGACTTAGTTTGGTATGTTAAACCCGAGAATAGTCAAAATAGCCCTCTTAATTTTTATAAATTTATGATGGAAATGTTTCCAAATCTAAAAAATAAAATTAGAGAAAATATGTCAAATGAAGAATTATATGTAATTCTCGAAAAGGAAGTTAAACCAATTTTAGAAAAATTATTTAAAGATGATGATCTAAAAAAATATCAACGAATTTGGGACAAAATAAATGATAATGTTATGGAAGATTTAGAGAAAAAATTAGAAATCACCTGGCCTAGAAACTGGAAAATTTTTTGCTATGTTGGCTTATTACCGGTTTGCCCTAGATATATTAAAAATCATAGTTTTAATGTAAATTATGGAGTAAGTGAAGATAATTTAATTGCTACTACAATTCATGAATTGTGTCATTTCCTATATTTTGAAAAATGGAAAGAAATTTATCCAAATTACACGGAAGAAGAATTTGATTCACCTCATATTGCTTGGTATCTAAGTGAAGCTATGATAGATCCTTTAATAAATAATGAGACATTCAAAAAATATACTAATGATGATTTGTCGGCTTACCCTATTTTTTATAGAACTTTTATAAAAGGTAAATCTTTGATTGATATTTTAAAAGACTACGTAAATAATTATCCTATTACTAAGGCTATTCAAAAAAGTTATGAGCTATTTAAACAATACGAATACTTTATAAAGAACGATTAAAAGAAGTAAAAATCCACCCTTGAAAATGGTGGTTCAGGTCATTGACAAAGTCGGTTTTTCATACCGGCTTTGTCAATCGGCTTTTTTTATCTCCCACTTTGGCACTAAAAAAAGAGCGAATTTGAATTTTTAATATCAAATAACACTCAATTTTAAACTTTTTCTCCCATTTTTAGATTTTTCAAATTTTAATTTTTTCTAAAAATGTAATTTGTCAACAGTCTGAAGCTTACTTTTTCAGTAAGCTTTTTGATTTATTTTACTTTTACCTTTACCTTAGCACTATTAATATTTTTTAGACCTTCTTTTATTATTGGTTCTATTTTTTTTATTTCGTCTAAGGTGTAATAGTCTTTTATATATACTCCATCTAGATAATTATCCATATCTGCAAGACAAACTTCGTAGTTATTATTAACTAGGTAACGAAAATAATCCTCGTTATCTCTTCTAGTAATGCCATCACCACAAACTAATAGTTCTTCACTTTCTAAATTATACAATTCTACTTCTAACCCAAACCCAAATAATGTTTTCTGTGAATAGAATAAATATTCTGATACATCATAAGTATCTTTATCATAAAGTAACCAAACATATGGGGTAGCATAATATTTAGTTGTCTTACCAAATTGTTCTAATTCTTCGTAGTACCGTTCTACATGAGAAAACTGTTGAGGAATCGTTGTAGAAGGAGTTTCCGTCTCAGCTTTCTTTTGTGGTAACTGGTTGCCAACTGCAACTATTATCCCAGCCATACCAAGTGGTAAAATTTTTGACTTTATTTCTGATAGTGTTTGTTTCATATTTTAACTCCTTTATCTAAGCAAGCTTTCTCATTGTACTACTCTTTTCTATTAAATGCAATTGTTTTTGTTTTTTTTTGAAAATCTTTTTAAACAGGTATTTTCAATGACTGCCCAATACTTAGATTATTACTAGCTAAGTTATTGAAGTTTTTTAGAGTATCGACCGAAATATTGTATCTATTAGCAATCGAGTATAATGTATCTCCCTGCCTAACAATGTAAGTAATATAGCTTTCCTCTAGAGAAGTTGGAATTTTTAAGACCTGACCAATTTGCAAAGTATTAGAAGTTAAATTGTTGAGGCTTTTGATGGCATCGACTGAAGTGTTGTAACGCCTGGCAATAGCATACAAAGTGTCTCCACTAGAAACTACATAACTTATATAGTTCTCTTCATTTTGATTTGGAATTTTTAAAGTTTGACCGATAGAAAGAGTATTCGATGATAGATTATTAAGTTGTTTAATTACATCAACTGTTGTGTCGTACTTCCGCGCAATTCCATACAATGTATCCCCACTTACCACTGTATATGTAAAATAATTAGGATTATCTGCTTGAGGGATTTTTAGAACTTGCCCTATTTGAAGAGTATTAGAAGTAAGATTATTCAATCTTTTTAATTCATCGACTGTTGTATTAAATTTTCTAGCAATAGCATAAAGAGTATCGCCACTTTGGACAGTGTAGGTAGTTTCATCATTAGTTTCCGGAATATCATCTTCGATAGCACATGGATTTAAGTTGCCATAAAGAGAATTTATTTTGTTCCAAGTTGCGTCGTCTACTTTACCGTTTGCAGTTAAGCCATTGTTTAGTTGAAAACGCTTGACGGAGTTTTCAGTCTCTAAATCGAAGTCACCATTCGAAGGGCCTGTATAGTATAAAAGGGCTTTTAATTTAGTTTGTAAATCGGTAACGGCACTTCCTGATGAACCTAGACTTAATGTAGGAAAAACACTTATGGGAGCAATGGCTGGAGTCGTATAATTTAAAAGAGTCTCCCAAGTTGCCTCGTCTACTACTCCTGTTTGCTCTAAGCCTACTTCTTTTTGAAAAGCAAGTACTCCTTCTTCGGTACTTCTTCCAAAACTTCCCGTAATCGTGGCGGAGTAAAATCCTAGTTGTTTTAACTTGGCTTGCAATATTTTTACTTCGTCCCCTACCGCACCAAACGATAATTCTTTATACATAAAGTATCACCCTATTAGCATTGTATTCATTTTTTTGACAAGATATTAGTATAATGAAATGAGGTGGAGCATGGCAAAAGGTTATTTAAAGGTCAATGTCTATAGTGATAGTATTGCTAATCCTGTTGCAAGGGCCAAGGTGACAGTTTTAAAAAATGGGCAAATAATAAAAGAGACAACTACTAATGAATCAGGGCAAACGGAAGTAATGACACTGGATACTGTTGATGAAAGTTATTCAGAAGAAGAGCAATACGAAGTACGGCCTTATGAGATTTACGATTTGGTGGTCGAAGCAATCGGTTTAAATCCTTCAAGAATCGAAGGAGTCCAAATACTTCCAGGAATTACTTCAATACAGGATGTCTATCTTACATCGATTGACAATAACGAAGGGGCTAGTACTAGCGAGATAACTCCTAATACTTTATGGGGAGACTACTCTTCTAATAATTTGGAAGAAAGTAATCTAAATGAGGGTATTGCCCCAATCGTTTTAAAACAAGTAGTAGTACCTACGATGATAACTGTTCACGATGGAGTTCCCAGCAACACGAATGCCCCTAACTATAACGTGTCATTTATAGATTACATTAAAAATGTCGCCAGTAGTGAAATTTATGCGACCTGGCCAAGTGAAACGATAAGAGCAAATGTTTTGGCAATTATTTCTTTTACTTTGAATCGTATTTATACCGAGTGGTATCGTAGTCGGGGCTATGATTTTACGATTACATCTACTACTTCGTACGATCAAAAGTATACGAGGAACGGTACTATTTTTGAACCGATTGCTAATATTGTGGATGAAATTTTTAACGAGTATATTCGAAGTGGTTTTCGAATGGAACCGTTACTGGCTCACTACAAAAGTGAAACAAGTGAAGAAGGTTATTTAAGTCAATGGGGTTCTAAGAATTTAGGAGATCAAGGCTACAGTGCTTTACAAATACTACGTTACTACTACGGAAATGGAATAAACATTTATAAAGCAGATGTAACTGCGGACTATCCCTATTCTTTTACGACTACTTTAAAAGAAGGCGATTGCAGTAGTGAGGTCTATCTTTTACAAAATGCTCTCAACTATATTAGAGGAAGTTATCCTGGAATTCCGGTAATTAATAATCCGACGGGCTATTTTGATTCGCGAACGAAAGAAGCCGTGCGAACTTTTCAACAGGTCTTTTCTTTAAAGCAGACAGGAGAAGCGAATGAAGCAACTTGGTATAAAATTTCTTATGTCTTGACTGCGGTTAAAGATTTAACGGAAAGCGTCTACAACTAAAAAACGATTCCCCTTTTGGAACCGTCTTTTTATTTTAGATCAAAACCATCTTTAAAGGCTTCGCCAACTCTTTCACCAATTTTGTAGTAGCCGTGAGTATAGGGGTCAAAAGCAATGGCTTCAATTTTCGATGTATCTACCTTATCTTCAGTCATAACACTATCAACAGCTGTAACTCGTTCAACTTTACCGATGACACCACAGCCATACTGGGCATCTTGATACTCGATAAAACGACATTCCATACAGATAGGAAATTCGTTGATAACTGGAGCATCCACAATTTCTGATTTTGTAGCACTTAGTCCACTTTTTAGGAATTTATCTTTTTCGGTATTACCAGAAACCACACCGAAATAATCTGCTTCCTTGACGTACTTAGCACTAGCAATCGAAACAGTAAATGCACATCTTGCTTTAATATTTTGAACAGTCTTATGAGTTTCCGTCAAATTAAGAGCCACGATGTCACGATCTACCATCATACCCCAGGCGGCATTCATGACATCCACACTGCCATCTTCGTTATAAGTGGCAATCATTAACACCGGCATTGGAAAAATAGCCTCTTTAGTTTTAATTTCTTTACGCATATTATCCTCCTTATCTATATTATAACTGAAATTAGGAGGAAATATCTACTTATTTACATAATTTTGATAAGTTGGTAAAACGTACGAAGAATTTATCTTTTTCTTACTTTTTAAATACTTAAGTTTAATTTCTTTGAGTATTTTTTTCTTGTTGTATTCTGCTTCAAAAAAACTATTTACAACAGCTTTGATATAATCCATTTTTCTTCGCTCCTTTTACATGAAAAAGGCTAATAGAGTTGAATCGCCTCTACTAGCACAGATTCCTTAAATATTTCCATCTATATAGTCGCGGATTTTTATTAAAAAGTTTAAAAATATTAGTGCATTTATTTACTACCTACTTTATAGTGTTTTTTCTTGATACGTTGGATAGTCCCATAAAGTTTATTTTTGACCATGGATTCTTTCATTTTCAAAATTTCCGCAATCTCTTTTATTTTCATATCATAGTGGTAATAAAGTAACAATATTTTAAAACTTATAGGATCTTTAGCTCGCAATTCTTTTAATATCTCCTGTAACTCCAATTTTTCAATGACATCGTCTTCCAAATTATAATCACTTGCTACATAATCTGCAAAATCATACTCCTGGCCTTGTTTTCGAAAAAACATAGGTAAAGCGTTTTCTTTAAAACGATAATGGATACGATAATGGTCTTTTATTTTCTTACTAGCAATTCCCCTTATATAACTTGGAAGATTTTGAATTTCTTTATTCTTTTCCATTGCTTTAAACAAAGATAAATAAGTCTCTTGAACAATATCGTTAATATCTTCGGGATTTTGGCAATAGAATAGTACGTATTTTAACGTTTGGTCAAATGTATCGTTATATATTTTATCAAAATCTTCCATTATTTACCTCCAATTATTAGTCGTTTATTTCGGTAAAAAAGTTGTAAAAAATAGAAAAAAGGTTTGGAAAATTTTCCCAATTTTACATTTATTTAAGTATCCGTTAGGTACATTATATCATAGGTTTTTCTACTAATTTAGAGAAACGAGCAAAAATATTGTAGCAAAAGAATTTATGTAAATACTTTTTAAATTTTAGTCGAATCTATGCCACGATCTTTAAAATAATTAGCTATTTTATTTTGATCCCGATAACAGCCGTTACGTAGTTCACTAGCATAGGACTCTTTTTCGATATTGTCATTATTTTTAGAAAGTTCATTTTCAATGGCATAAGGAATGTTTACAAATTCATAGGAAAGAGAACTATTGTTATCTTTAGAACCGTACTCTCCAGTTAAAATTACGTAATTGGCAACCGTCGTATTAGTGGCTTTTCCATCTTTTTCTATATTTCTAAAAATATCTAGCGAGTTACCAACTGAACCAACATTGATGATAGTTCGATTATAGATTTTTTGTAAGAAAGCCGTATGTAGGTGGCCATATAAAACGAGATCCGCTTTTTCTTGAGATGGTGTTTTATCACTTGGTAAAAAGAGATTGTAAAGGTTCTCTAAGGAATCGATATTTCCAACTGTTCCTTGAATGTTACTAGGTGTAGCATGAAATATACGCACAAGTCTTCCACTTAAATAGAATTCGTAAGAAAATGGTAAAGAACGCAAGTAAGCGATATCGTCTTCGGTTAATTTTTGGCGATTCCAGCGATACCTCGTATCCCATTTTTCTTTTGGGATAGGCAGTGAATAGGCATAATCACAATTACCTTGGATGACGACCTCACAATTTTTTCTAACTAATTCTAAACACTCGTGCATATGAGTTCCTTTGGCTACAGTATCCCCTAAACAAAAAATATGATCTATTTTTCTTTTGGCAATATCTTGTAAGACAGTTTTAAGAGCCTCTAAATTTCCATGAATATCTGAAATAATAGCAATTTTTTCCATAAGTATTCTCCTTTCTTCTATTTTAACATATCTTCCTTATTTTGCCTAAGAAGTCTATTTCGTGCTATAATTAAATAAAATAGAACGGATAAAAAGGAAATATTTATTTAGGAGGAATAATTACTTATGTGTGGAATTGTCGGTTATATCGGTAAAGAGAAAGCTGTTCCTAGAATTATAAATGGCCTAAAGTTATTGGAGTACCGGGGCTATGACTCGGCAGGTATTGCCTATTTTCAAAATGATAAAGTGGTCTTGCAAAAAGAAGTTGGAAGAATTGCTGCATTAGAAAAATTAGTTGATAAAGACGTAGATTCCTATGTTGGAATCGGACATACTAGATGGGCAACACATGGGGCGGTAACCAAACAAAATGCG